>JAERRP010000524.1 GCA_016735415.1 Desulfobacterales bacterium
GCTTGATCTAAAAGCTAAACGGTGTTGATGATATCCGGATGCCCGAAAATGGCCCTGTTGAGTGTCAGCCTGAGATCACCCGGTTCAGCCACGAGGGTGTCGTTCAGGCGGATAACCGGTACAACCCCCATCAGTGCATTGGTCAGCAGTATTTGGTCGGCGGAATAGAGATCGACCGGGAATATCGGTTTGCGTTCGATGCGGAAGCCCTGTTCCACCAGTTGGCGGCAGGCGCAACGCTCCATGACACCGGGAAGGACATGGGGTGAGAGCGGGCGATGGACGGTTTGATCCCGAATGACCAGCAGATTGGCCGTATTGGTTTCGGATACGGTTCCGTCCGGATTGAGAATCAGGGCTTCGTGGGCACCGTTGCGCCGCGCCCATTCGCCGGCGTGCAGATAAAAAAGATAATTGAGCGTTTTGTAATCGGTCCAGGGTGACTGCCGCGGTTCAGGGTAGACGCGCAGATCCAGACCTCTGGTTTTCAGCACCGCCAGGCGGTGGCGGTAGGGCTGGGCCGTTACCCACAAATTCCCCCCCTGCGGTTGATGCCGGTCGCCGCGTGTGGCCGTCAGGCGAAGGGCGGCGGTTTGGTGCTGCAGGTCGCTTTTTACCAGGAGCTGGTCGAAGACCGCCGCCCAGGTGATGTCCGGCGGTTCACTCATAAAAAGGGCTCGCCAGGTCTGCTCGAAGCGGGCTTGGTGTTCCGGCAGCAAAAGGGCCTGCCCCTCATCGGCCCGGATGGTTTCGAAAAAGCCGTTACCATAGCGAATACCCTCATCGTTCACCTCAAGACGCGCGTCTTCCGCCGGGCATAAGCGCCCGTTAAACCAGACCCAGTTCCCGGGCGTCTCGATAGGGACACATGTGTTACAAACATCGATCAGGGTTCGCCCCTTGTGCAGGGTTTCCTCATATTCAGCCTGCGGGTCCGAATCGTAAACCACGCCTCCGCCCACCGAAAAGGTCATACGGCCCTCGTAAACGACGGCGGTACGAATGGCGATGGACAAATCCAGGCTCTGGTGAAAACTGATATACCCGATGGCGCCCGTATAGATGTGGCGCCGGTCGGGTTCCAGTTCGTCGATGATTTCCATGGTGCGGATTTTGGGGAAACCGGTGAGAGACCCGCCGGGGAACACCGCCCGGACAAGATCGATGGCGTCCAGGTTGTCGGCCAGTTCGCCCTCGACGATGGATACGAGATGATAAACATTTTCATAGGCTTCCAGCGCCTTGTGGGATGCGACCCGAACCGATCCGCCCCGGCAGGCGCGGCCCAGGTCGTTGCGCAGCAGGTCCACAATCATGGAAAGTTCCGCATCGTCCTTGGGGCTGGCCACCAGTTCATCCCGCAGGGCCCGGTCTTCTTCCGGGTCCGCGCTTCGGGGTCGGGTACCCTTGATCGGGCGGGTTTCCACCCGCCCGCCGGCCAGTTGGATAAAGCGCTCCGGCGATGTTGAAACGATCGCGTGATCACCGGCGTTGACGAAGGCGAAAAAGGGGGCCGGGTTGGCCTCGTAAAGGGTCCGGAAGAAACCGAAAGCGCTGCCCTCAAAAAGGGTTTCAAACCGCTGGGAGAGGTTCACCTGATAGACGTCACCGGCGGCGATATAGTCGCGAATACGCTGTACGGCCGCCTTATAGTCGGCTTGACCGAAATTGGATCGAACCGCCGCGCTGATCGAAAACGATTCATCCGGGGCCTTTTTCCGTGCGAGTTCCTCCAGACAGGCGGCCATGTCTTCAGCGGCCGTCCGGCGGGACGGCGCGGATCGGACGAATTCATGCAACATCGTTCTGCCGCTATGCGTTTCCTGCACCACAATGGCGGAGGGGGCATAAAGGCAGATGTGGGGAAGGCCCCAGCGATCCACCGAGGTTCGCGGCAGGTTTTCCAGGCTGTCCTTCAAATCGTAAGAAAGATATCCCATCAGACCGGCCGCCAGGGGGGTGTCCGTCCGGGATTCGTTATCGCACTGGAAATAATCGGTGATGGCGCGCACAGCGTCAAGAGGGTCCATCCGCAGGCGATGGGCCTGGCCGTCGACGTCCAGTTGCAGGTCATGTCCCCGGCCTTTCAGGGTCATCCAGGGGTTGACCCCGAGGATGTGATGCCGGGCGCTGTCCAGACGTCCCCCGCTCATCAGCAGGACGGTTCCCTCCTGATGGGCCCATGGCGCCCCGATATCCATCAGGGACCTGGTGACAGGCAATTCCCGACTCCGGATTTGCTGAAGCCTGCCCGCCGATGGTAATATTGTATTAATCGTTGTCATTTTTCACGGGTGCCCTGAATCTAATGGATGGTCAGCCGGGCCAGGGCTTGCGGCCGGTTCGATTCGTCTCTGACACGTTGCGGATTATCAAGTGGACCTAAACTGAGGAAGTTTTCGATGATGGTCAAACCACCCTGCGTTAAAAAGCTCTCGGGATGAAACTGCACGCCATGGAGAGGGTATTCGGGGTGGGAGAGGCCCATGGGCACCTGATCGTCGCTGCGGGCGGTGATCTGTAAAGCCTCCGAGCGGACATCCACCATGAGGGAGTGGTAGCGGGTGGCGCTGAACGGGCTGGCCAGGCCCCGGAACAGGGCCCGGCCGTCATGATGAACCCGGCTGGTTTTCCCGTGGCGCGGCTGCGGCGCCCTTACCGTCCGTCCGCCAAACACCTCGTTGAGGCACTGCATCCCCAAGCATACCCCCAGTACCGGAATGGTGCGATACCAGGACCGGATCAGCGGTATGGAAAGTCCGGCATGGGCCGGATCCCGCGGGCCGGGGCTGATGAGGAGATAGTCCGGTCCAAGCCTGTGGGCGGTTTCAAGGGAAAGCCGATCGGATCGGAAGACCCGGATGTCCAGGTCGTACAGCATAAACATCTGGACCAGATTGTAGGTGAAGGAATCGTAGTTGTCGATCACCAGCAGGCGTGCTGCCATAAGGGTCCTCTCCAAATAGAAACGCCACCCCGAATGAGTCTGGGTGGCGGCGCCTGTTGCATAACTCATGTCCATCGGCCCCATGTCGCTGGAGCCGGTTTCATTCAATCAAGGCTTTCTATTATCCTGAATCGTCGATGTTGGCAAGTCGCAAACGATGGGACGGCCTGGCTGCTGGCTTCCGGCCTCCTGGCGGTGGCGGGAATCCGACGGAGGCTCCGTCCAGTTCGAAAATAACCCCCTTCGCCGACTATAATCGCTTTCTTTTTCAAGCCGCCCCTGAACGGGCGGCTTTTTTTATCTGCGCAGGAATGCCTCGTGGTGAGCGGGCCTGACGGATCGGTGCCGCCTTGCAACGTCCGGAGATCCGTCACTCTCGGCCGGCGCGGTCTTGCAAAAAATGAAAACCGCCTTATGAATTATTCTACAGCTGGAGGTGGTTCGCATGACCCAGACGGCGGAAGTCCTGAATTTTCGGCCGCACACGAAGGCCCGCATTATTTTCGAGCGCCAGAAAGCGGCCTGCCAAAAGCAGCCTTTTCTTGCACTGGCCGAACGCCTGGCGGTTTTACAAAAGATCGAGTCGATCCTGATCGACCATCAGGAAGCGATTGCCGATGCCATTTGCGGGGATTTCGGTCATCGTTCGCGCCATGAAACCAAAATATTGGAAATTTTCCCGGTGGTATCGGGGCTGCGTCATACTCGCCGGCATCTGAAAAAATGGATGAAACCCCAGCGGCGGCATGTGGCGCTGCATTTTGCCGGAGCCCGCAACCGGGTGATTCCCCAGCCCAAGGGGGTTGTTGGCATTATCGCCCCCTGGAACTATCCTCTTTTTCTGGTGTTGAGTCCGTTGACCAGTGCGCTGGCGGCCGGCAACCGCTGCATGATCAAGATGGCGGCCGATTCACAGCGGTTGTGCAACCTGCTGAACGATTTGTTCCGCCGGGCTTTTGCGGATGACCTGTTGGCGGTCCTGCCGGGGGTCTCGGCGGCCGATTTCACCCCGTTGCCTTTTGACCATCTGATTTATACCGGTTCCCCGGCATCGGGGCGAACGGTCATGAAAACCGCCGCTGACAACCTGACACCGGTAACGCTCGAACTGGGCGGTAAATCCCCCACGATTATCTGCGACGATTTTGATATCCATACGGCGGCCGAGCGCATTCTGCAGGCCAAATTCATGAACGCCGGGCAAACCTGCGTGGCGCCGGACTATCTTTTCCTGCCCCAAAACCGGGTCGACGACTTTATCGATGAAGCGCGGCGCATCGTTCCGGGGCGTTACCCGCGACTCGATTCCGCGGACTATACCGCCATCATCGATGCCGGGAGCTATCGGCGTTTGACGGCGTTGCTGGATGAGGCGCGATCCGGGGGCGCTGAAATCATCAACCTGCTTCCCGGGGCCGCGCCCGACGAGGCCGGGCGCAAGATACCGCCCACCCTGGTCCGGAACGTCCATGATGCGATGGCACTGATGCAGCACGAGATTTTCGGGCCGATTCTGCCCATCAAAACCTACCGGCGCCTGGAAGATGCGATTGCTTATGTCAACGCCCGGGAACGGCCGCTGGCGCTTTGTCTGTTTTCAAATGACAAGCGCCGGCAGGAAATGGTCGTACGGCAGACCATGTCGGGCGGGGTCAGCATCAATGATTGCGCCATGCACGTGGCCCAGCACGACATGCCTTTTGGCGGCATCGGCAACAGTGGCATGGGGCAGTACCACGGCCGTGAGGGCTTCATGGCCTTTTCCAAGCTGCGGCCGGTATTTCGACAGGCCGCCCGGCCGGTGGGGGCCGCTTTCCTCTACCCGCCCTACGGCAAAATGTTCGATAGGGTCTACAAGCTTCTGATCAGGCTGCGCTGGATTTGAAGGGGCGGAGGGGCTGAAAAAAACCGCTTGTGATCGTTCAGGGAGATGGAACCAACAGGGAGAGGCGCGCGCTTTTTTGAATGCCATGTTAAACCGATTTCTAATCGTTATGATCCTCCTGCTGTGGGCCCCGCCGCTGACGGCCGACGGCACGGATGCCTTGGAAAGCCTGCGTCTGAAGGTGGACCAGGGCCTCCGGATTATGAACGATTCCCGTCTGAAGACCCCGGACCGCAGGGCGGAAAAAGAGGAAAAACTCTGGCGGCTTTCCCGGCAGCTCATTGATTATCAGATCATGTCCCGGCTGGTGCTGGCATCGTGTTGGCGTGAATTCACATCGGCGCAGCGGGACGATTTTGTGACGGCCTTTTCGGGGTTTCTGCGGCGCGCTTTCCTGCCGCGCCTCCTGGAAAGATACAAGGGCGAGAAACTGTATTACGTCCAGCAGAAGCGGCTTTCACCCTCAAGGGCTGAAGTGGCGGTATATGTGCTCTGGAATAATCAGAAAATCCCCTTCACTCTCAATATGATCAAGCGCCATGGGGATTGGAAAATATACGATATCCATGCGCTGGGCGTTAGCGCGGTCAAAAATTACCGGGCCCAGTTCCGCTGGCTGCTTATGACCGAAACCCCCGGCCAGCTGATCGCCAGGCTGAACGTCGATGGCAATCCGGAATCTTGATCGCCCGGGCCCTTTGATCCCCATCGATCAGCATCCATACATCAACTATTCTTCCCCCCAAATGCTTCGATTCGAAGTCATCTGACATTATCTGATACCGATTTTGCCGGCCCGTTGACAAATTCCGTCAGATTCACTGACAAAATTTGTCAACGACTGTTCCAAATCCAGGCCTAAGAGCGGTATCTTATTGAATTTGTGGATAAACAACCGACCTCAACGAGGGTATGCTATTTGCAGTTTTGATGTCCATTCGTTCATGTCAGGCAGGCACACGACCGATTTTTATTCACAACAAAGCGAGCGGGAAAATGACCAGATTAATATTGATTCTTGGGCTTACCGTGTTGTTGGTGTCACTGGTGATAGCGCCGTCCCAGGCCGCGCTGCAGGTGTTTGATAATAATAATAATTTTCTCTGGGACGATATAAACAGGGTTTACTGGTTGCGAAATACCAATCTGGCGGCAACAAGTGGGTTTGATTCAGACGGTTTGATGCAGGCTAACGATACGATGCACTGGATAAATACAGATCTGAATCAGCTGGATGGCGATGGCAATGCCGTTGGTGCCGGATATCTGGGTTTTAACGATTGGCGGCTGCCGACCCTAGGCGAAATGACCGCGATGTACGACAACTAT
>JAERRP010000154.1 GCA_016735415.1 Desulfobacterales bacterium
ATGTGACAAATGGCGTAAGATTGCGAAGTCATTTGGTGTTCCTGACGGCGCGACGATGGCGCATAACCGCGCTATGTAACTGAAGTCGCAACACAGCAGGGACGCCAAAGGACGCGTAAAATGCGTCAGTTGGCGTATGACAGGGCACTAGGGTACGGCCGCCTTGAGCGCTGCGGCCGCCTGCGGGTCGATGGCCCGAAGCTGGTGATAATAGCGATCGGCCTCCGTCGGCCGGCCCTGTGACCGCAGCAAAACCACCAGGCGGTAGCGCGCTTCCACCATACGGGGCTGGAGTTCGGCCGCCCTGCGCCAGGCGGCGATGGCCTCTTCCGGACGATCCAGGCGGTCCTGGCAATACCCTAGGTTGAGCCAGGCTTGGTCATCCTGCGGTTCGATCGCCAGAAGTTTTCTGAAGGCCGCGGCGGCCTGGCGGTACTGCCCCAGTTCGCCGTTCAGGATGCCGGCATTGAACCAGGCCCTGCCATAACCCGGATCAAGGCGGGCTGCCATTTCAAAGGCTTCCAGGGCGCGGGCCTTGTCCCCGATTTTATCCAGGCAGATACCCAGATTGAAAAAAATGGTGGCATCCCCGCTGTCGCGCATCAGCCCCTGCCGATAAGCATCGATGGCCCGGGCATAGAAACCGACCGCCGCCAGGCTGTGGCCACGGGCAAACCACTCGGGGCCGGAGAGGTGTTCTGCGCCGGTCCCCGGCAGCGGCACGCCTTCCGGCAGCATCAGGGCCAGCAGGGAATCATCATTGTTGATCCGGGCAAGATGGTAAGGGGTTTTGCCCCGCCGGTCCTCACGCCATATATCGGCACCATTTTGCAACAACAAAGCCGCCATTTCGCGATGTCCACGGAAAACGGCCAGATGCAGGGGTGTGCGGCCATCGGCATCCCGGGCATCGATTTCGGCATGGGCGGCGATCAGCAAGGCGGCACACCGGCGGCTGTCGGCATTGGCGGCCAAATGCAGCAGGGTCTCCCCCTTCATCCCGCGGTGCCTGGCGGCCCGGTCATTTTTCAGAAAGCGGGTCATCAGGTCGGCATCATCCCGGCGCAGGGCGTCGTCCACGCTCGGACCGCACCCGCCGCCGATCACCAGCACCAGCAGAACGAGGGTGACCCACATCAAAAAGGGCTGCCCTCGTAATATTGTTTCCCGGACGGGCCGCATGACAAGCATTTTCTTAACCAATGGTGGTGGACTCGTAAAAGGCCACAATCCGGACGGATTCCCGGCGGCGCATCGATCAGGGCGCCGGCCGCCGGCAGGCAACGCGGTCTTTGATGCGTTTGACATGCCCCCGCCCGAGGCCCTTGACTTCGCATCCAAGCTGAAAATAGCGTTCAATTTGAGCGTCTTCCAGAAGGTTGAAACAGTCGATGACGGCCACCGGACGTCCCGTCATTTTAATGACGTCGTCCGGTTCCAGGTGACGATAAAGCTGATGCCCGACCGCCAGGATGACGGCATCGACCCCCTTCAGTGCATCTTCCATATTCGCATTGACCACAATGTCACGCAGGCCTCCCTGATTGCGGAAAAACCGGGACATCGAGTAGCCGGGACGGGGATAACTGTCCTGTTTTTCCAGCTCCCACCATCTTTTCACATAGGGATCGTGAACGACCAGTTCGGCTCCCATCTCGGCCAGTTTACGAACGATCAACTCCGAACCGCTGTAACGTGTATCGCCCACATCCTGCCGATAGGAAACACCCAGCAGGGCCACCCGGGAAGCTGCCACGATTTTTCCCATATTGCGCAAGGCGTCCCGCACGAGTTGAACGGCACGCAGGGCCCGCGTATCGTTGATATCGATCGCCAGGGGCGTCATCCTGAAGATATCGTCCTCGAAACCCATGAGGGTGTTGTAGGACCAGACCCCCAGACCGCCGTCCTTGGGAAGACAATAGCCCCCGATGCCGGGACCGGGAAAAATCATGTTGGAATGGGTCGGGCGCACCTTGATGGCTTCGACCACCTTGTGCAGGTCCACCCCGTTGCGCTCGGCGAATACGCTCCATTCATCTAAAAAGGCCAGAATGGTGGCCCGGTAGGAATTCTCGACGATCTTGCAGGTTTCACTCTCGATCGGCCGGTCCAGCACTGTCAGGGGATAGTTGCCGACATCGATCACATTGGAAAGAAAGGTGACCACTTTTTCCCGGGCCGACACATTGATGCCGCTGCACACCCGCCAGAATTCGCGGATGGAGGCCACGTAGTCACGCCCCGGCATCACACGCTCGAAGCTGTGCGCCAGGCAGGGTTCGGCCTGCGTCAAACCGCGCTGCTCGAAGGCTTTTTTGATAATCGGATTGGCCACGTATTCGGTTGTCCCGGGCGGGACCGTGGTCTCGATCAATACCAGGCAGTCCGGCGGGATTTTCCGACCGATCACCTTCAGACTTTCCTCCAGGGCTCTGATGTCGGCATGGCCCTTGCGAACATCGCCCAGGGTTTCCTTGAGGTAGTCGCACTGCACGTCCACCACCACGATATCCGCCAGTTGGAGGGCCTCATATGTATAGGTGGCCGTAAGGGTTTGCTTCTGTTTCACGCAACGCTCGATAAGCGGGAGCACTTCCGGATCTTCAGCCTCCACCGGGGCCTGGCCGCGGTTGAGATACGGTATTTTCCAGTACGATCGCGTCGAAGGACGCTGCATCCCGATCACGAAATAGGGGGCCTGGCCCGATCCGTTCGGGGGCGCATCAGCCACCACACCGGCCATCACCGCACCGACAAAGCCGACGCCCATGACGACCACGACCTCGCGCCCGGCCGCGCAGTGGCGCCGGGTCAGATCCTGCAGCCGCTCGAATTCACGATCATAATCCTCCTCACGGGGCAATTCGAAGGCTTCACCGGAGGGTGCCAGCGAAACGTCGGGGTGACCATCGGGTTTGTTCATCAGTCTACCTTTCGGATGTTGCGGTGGCAACGCCCGGGCGGACGCGCCCCAAACCGGACGGCGGGTCTTGTGGTCCGGCCCGATCGTCGCCGGTCTGACCCTCAGTCGTCTAAATAGCTGCGATATGTTTGTCGGATGCCCTCGCGCAGGCCTATCCGGGGCTGCCAGCCCAACCGGCGCAGCCGGCTGATATCGAGTTGCTTACGGGGGGTGCCGTCGGGTTTGCGCGCGTCCCAGACGATCTCGCCATCATAACCCACTACCGTGGCCACCATTTCCGCCAGCGCCCTGATGGTCAGATCGCGGCCGGTGCCGACATTCAGCTGGCAGGTTTCGGGCCGCAAGTTATGGCGCGGCGCGTCCCCGTCGTTGGGAACCGCGGCGCATTCCGCAAACACTTCGGCCAGGGCCGCGTCAGGTCGGTCCATGATAAAGAGACCAGCCGCGGCCAGATCGTCCACATGAAGAAATTCGCGGTAGGGGCGGCCGCTGCCCCACAAAACCACCCTGGGGACGGCTTCCCGCCGAGGGCTGCGGGGATCGCCCAGGGCCGCCCGGAAATCGTCAGGGATCGGGCCATGGCGCTCCTCATCGGCCGCCACCGCCGCCCAATCCTTGTCCCGGGCCAGTTTGGCCAGATGAAATTTACGGATCAGGGCCGGCAGGACATGGGAGCTCTCCAGATCGAAATTATCGTCAGGGCCGTAAAGATTGGTGGGCATGGCCGAACGATAGCGGGTTCCATACTGGCGGTTGTAGGCCTCACACAGCTTGATACCGGCGATTTTGGCCACCGCATAGGGCTCGTTGGTGGGCTCCAGCCAGCCGCCCAGGATATATTCTTCCTTCAGGGGCTGGGTCGCATATTTGGGGTAAATGCAGGAACTCCCCAGAAAAAGGAGACGGCGCACCCCGGCCTGGTAGGCGGCATGAATCACGTTGGCTTCGATCATCAGGTTCTGGTAGATGAATTCGGCCGGATAGGCATTGTTGGCCTGGATGCCGCCCACGCGCGCCGCCGCCAGCACGACCTGATCAATCGGCTGGTCGCGGAAGAATTGGCGGACGGCCGCCTGATCGGTCAGGTCCAGTTCGGTATGCGGGCGGGTGACCAGACGGGTATAGCCTTCCGCCTGAAGTCGATTGACAATGGCGGCCCCCACCATCCCGCGATGACCGGCCACATATATACGGTCCTGTTTGTCCATAGCGAAATCCACCGGTTCCTATTCCACGTGCTGATAAATCGGGAAACCGGCAATATCGCACAATCGATCCTTGTCGGCTTCCTTGAGATCTTCCTGCATCATGGTTTCCACCAGGGCATCGAAACTGACCTCCGGTGTCCACCCCATATTTTCCCTGGCCTTGGTGGCATCCCCCAGCAGGAAATCCACTTCGGTGGGCCGAAAATAGCGTGGATCGATCCGCACCACCGTATCGCCGGGACGCACGGCCGAAGCCTTGGCGGCGCTGACGCTCGCGACCGTGCCTCGCTCCTCGGCGCCCTGGCCCTCCCAGTGGATGGCAACGCCCGCGGCCTTGAAGGCTTTTTCGACAAATTCGCGCACGGAATGATCTTCGCCGGTGGCAATGACGTAATCTTCCGGATCATCCTGCTGAAGCATCAGCCACATGGCCCGGACGTAATCCCGGGCATGCCCCCAATCCCGTCGCGCATCGAGATTGCCAAGGTAAAGACAGTCCTGCAGCCCCATGTGCATCCGGGCCACGGCGCGGGTGATCTTGCGTGTCACGAAGGTCTCGCCGCGAATCGGAGATTCGTGGTTGAACAGGATCCCGTTACAGGCGAACATGCCGTAGGCTTCCCGGTAGTTGACCGTAATCCAGTAGGCATAAACCTTGGCGGCCCCGTACGGGCTCCGGGGGTAAAAGGGCGTTGATTCGGTCTGGGGCGTCTCGCGGACCTTGCCGAACATCTCGCTGGTGGAGGCCTGGTAGAAACGCGTCTGCTCCTCCCGTCCCAGAATACGAATGGCTTCCAGGATCCGGAGAGCCCCCATGGCGTCGGCATTGGCCGTATACTCGGGCGTTTCGAAACTGACCATGACGTGACTCTGGGCCGCCAGGTTGTAAATTTCGTCCGGCTGCACTTCCTGAATGATGCGGATCAGATTGGTGGCATCCGTCAGATCGCCGTAATGCATGTGGAAACGGACCTCTTTTTCATGCGGATCTTTGTAGAGGTGATCGACCCGCGCCGTATTGAAGGATGAAGAGCGGCGCTTGATGCCGTGAACCTCGTAACCTTTGCGCAACAGCAGTTCGGCCAGATAGGCGCCGTCCTGCCCTGTGATGCCGGTGATCAGTGCTTTTTTCATGGTTGATTCCTGTGGTTGATCTCCAAATCGGTCCCGCCCTGAGGGCCGAGCTGCGGTCGGAAAAAGGGCGGAAAATCGTGATGACCCTCGTCCGCCGGTTGCGCGCTGGCCGTTTCAGCGGCCGTAATCATCTTCAAAACGGTGGATATCGTCTTCCCCCAGATAACCTCCCGTCCGGACCTCAATGATTTCGAGCGGCATTTTACCCGGGTTTTGGAGGCGATGCGACTGCCCCACCTGGATATATGTCGATTCATCCTCCTTCAGGATAAATTCTTCCTGGCCCCGGGTCACCTGGGCCGTACCTTTGACCACGATCCAGTGCTCGGCGCGATGGTAGTGTTTCTGAAAAGAAATGCGCGCGCCCGGGTTGACCGTAATGTGCTTGACCTCAAAGCGTTCCGCTTCGATGATGCTCTCCACCGTTCCCCAGGGCCGGTATACCAGACGGTGACGGATACCCTCCGTGCGCTGGTCGGCCTTGAGCTGCATGACCAGGTGCTTGACATCCTGCACGCGGTCCCGGGGCGAAATGAAAACCGCATCGGCCGTCTCCACGATGATATGGCGATCCACGCCGACCGCCGCCACCAGCCGGTTGTCGGCCAGTACGTACGAATTGGTGACATCGTGCAGCAAGGTGTCGCCGGTGGTGACGTTGTCGGCCGTATCCTTGGTTCCCACGGTCCACAGGGCTTCCCAGGACCCCAGATCGTTCCAGCCGGCATCCAGGGGCACCATGGCCCCGATATCCGTTTTCTCCATGACGGCGTAGTCGATGGAATCCGACGGGCAGGCCGCAAAAGCCTCCGAATCCAGTCGCAGGAAATCCAGATCCGTTACACCGCGGCGCAAGGCCATTTCACAGGCCTCGACAATGTCCGGTACCAGCCGCCGCATCTCTTCCAGGATGACGCCCGTCCGGAAAAAAAACATGCCGCTGTTCCAGAGGTAGTTGCCGGAAGCCAGGTAGTTTTCCGCCGTCGCGCGATCGGGTTTTTCGACAAAGGCCTGGATGGCATAGGCCTCGGCCTCTCCGGCCCCGGTTGTTGGCATCGCCGCGCCCCTCTGGATATAGCCGTACCCGGGTTCCGGGGCCATGGGCACGATGCCGCAGGTCGT
>JAERRP010000865.1 GCA_016735415.1 Desulfobacterales bacterium
CCATATAACTCCTCCCCTGGCCAACGTTTCCGACGATCGGCGTTCAGGCCTGACGATTGCCGGACGATGCAATGAACATGAAGTCGCGGTCTGCTATCGCTTGCAGTATCAAAAGCGTTCAGGCGGTATGAGGGCGACCCTGTCACTTTTTCCGGACGATGATGCGGTGACCCTCAGGGATCTGTTCCAGCGTCATTGCGCATCCCGGATAATTGCCGATGATCCTGACCAGCGCGGAAAAAACATCCGGATCGATGACCTTCAACTCGATGGTCTCTCCGGCCTGCATCTGCTTGAGTGCCGCAGCGCACTTGAGCAAACCGATGGGGCCGACTATGTCCGGCATGTTTTGTTCCATGTTCGACAACACCACACCAACTTAGGTTAGAATATCGCAACTCAGCAAAAAACATGCCGGATTTTTAACCGTTGGACATTGGTGTTTAACTTATTTAAATCATAGTGGAATATGATATTGACCCGGAAGATTGAAAAGGGAAAACGTTTATGTTATTTAAACACCTGTTTAAACACATCATCATTACACCTGAAGAGGAATACGGCGATGCCGAACGAAGATATCAGCCGGTACTGGAAGCGGATCATCAATACCATGAACGACGGATTGATGCTGATCAGCGCGGAGGGGACCATCCTGATGGTCAACAAATCCTTCGAACGACTGACCGGGTACCGGGCTGAAGAGGTCATTGGAAAATCCTGCACGCTCCTGGAATGCGATGCCTGCGAGCAGGAATTGAACAACACCTCCGGCGAATGGTGTAAGCTCTTTCAGCCCCATCATCCCGACATGCGTCGCTTCCGCTGCGGCATTGTCCGCAAAGACGGCACCTGCCTGTCGGCGCTCAAGAACGCCTCCGTTCTGCGGGACGATCAGGACAACGTTCTCGGGGCGGTCGAGACCATCACGGATATCAGTGAAATCGACCGCCTGGACCAGCAGGTGGAACTGCTTTCGCGCCAGTTGAACGACTGTCGGGAATACCAGGGTATCATCGGCGCCTCGCCGGCCATCCGCAACGTCATTCAAGTGGTGGAGAAGGCGGCCCAGAGCCAATCGCCGGTGATCATCTTCGGTGAAAGCGGCACCGGCAAAGAACTGGTGGCCCGGGCCATCCACGCGCGGGGACACCGGCGCGAAGGGCCTTATGTGCAGCTCAATTGCGCCGCTTTAAATGCCGCGCTGCTCGAGAGCGAGCTGTTCGGCCACGTCAAGGGGGCCTTCACCGGGGCCTATCGACATCGCAAAGGGCGTTTTGAAGCCGCGCACGGGGGCTCCATATTCCTGGATGAAATCGGCGACATTCCCCTCTCGGTCCAGATCAAGCTGTTGCGGGTGCTCGAAAGTAAACAAATCGAAAGGGTGGGGGATCATCGCTCCGTGGATGTGGATGTCCGCATCATATCCGCCACCAACCAAAACCTGGTGACCCTGATCGAACAGCAGCAGTTCCGCGAAGACCTGTATTTCAGAATCAATGTCATCCCCATTCGCATCCCCCCCCTGCGCGACCGCAAGGATGACATCCCGTTGCTGGTCAGCAGTTTTATCCAGCGGCTGCAGAGCAGGACCGGAAAGTCCATCACCGGACTGACGCCGGAGGCGCTGCAGCATTTCATGGATTACAGCTGGCCGGGCAACATTCGTGAGTTGAAGAGCGTCCTGGAATATGCCTTCGTGATTGCGGAAAGGGGTAAAATCGGCATCGCCCATCTCCCCCATCCGGTTGCGGAATCTCCGGCGGCGAATGACGGCCGGCGCCGGACCAACGGCGAATCCCCGGAAAAAATAGCCCTGCTGGACGCCTTGCGTCAAACCCGCGGGAACCAGACCCAGGCCGCCCGGATCCTCGGCATCAACCGGGTCACGGTCTGGAACCGCATGCGCAAATACGGGATCGATCTCAAAAAAGTAGTGGATGCTTGAGACCGATAAAATATCAACTTTTTGAACGTGATGGGATCTATGGGACAGCACAACCTGAATCAATACTGGAAAACCGTGGTCGACACGATTCAAGACGGTGTCATGATCGTCAGTCCGGAAGGAACGATTGTGTCGGTCAACCGGGGATTTGAAGAAATTACGGGCTACCGCCGAAAGGAAATCATCGGCCAATCCTGTGCGATTTTAAACTGTAGCGCCTGTGAAATTGCCCGCAAAAACGAAAGCTGCCACTGGTGCGTGATGTTCGAACGCGGGCGGTTGAAAAAGCAGAAATGTCTGCTGATCCGCAAGGACGGCAAGGTGGTGCATGTGGTCAAGAATGCATCGGTGTTCAAGGACAGCCAGGGCAATGTCAACGGGGCCGTCGAGACCATCACCGACATTTCCGACCTGATGGAGAAGGAAACGCAGATCGAAACCTACCGGCGTGAACTCGATGCCGAAGACCGCTTTTACGGCATGATCGGTTCGTCGCATGCCATGCAGAAGGTATTCGAGTTGATCCGCAATGCCGCTCATTCCGACGCCCCTGTCATTATTTTTGGTGAAAGCGGTACGGGTAAAGAACTCGTGGCCCGGGCGATTCACCAGGCCAGCCCCCGTGGAAACAATCCCTATATCAAGGTCAACTGCGCCGCCCTGAATGAATCGCTGCTTGAAAGCGAACTGTTCGGGCATGTGAAAGGCGCTTTTACCGGGGCCCACTGCAGCCGTGAAGGCCGCTTTGAGGCCGCCAACGCGGGGGATATTTTTCTCGATGAAATCGGTGATCTGCCGTTGTCGACCCAGGTAAAGCTGCTGCGGGTGCTGGAAGAAAAAGTGATTGAGCGCGTGGGGGATCATCGCCCGGTTAAAATCGATACCCGCATTATCTCGGCCACGAACCAGAATCTGCTGGGCCTGATTGCCGAAGGGAACTTCCGTGAGGACTTTTATTATCGCATCAACGTCATTCCGATCGAGGTGCCCGCCTTGCGGGATCGGATCGATGATATCCCTTTACTGGCGCGGTCATTTTTCAGCCGTCTCCAATTGAAAAGTGGCAAGAAGATTTCCGGTGTCTCCAAGGAAGCCCTTGACGCGATCATGAATTATGCCTGGCCCGGGAATGTCCGGGAATTGAAATCCGCTTTCGAGTTTGCTTTTGTTTCCTGCCAGGATGAGCAGATTAAACCCCGGAACCTGCCGCCCAGTATTTTCGAAAAAAGAGACCCGCGTGTCAATCCCGCCAGGGTGGATGCGGACGCCGATCTTGATACCATAAAGAGAAAGCGCCTGGTCGAGGCCCTGGAAGCCTCCGGCGGCAATAAGTCCCGGGCAGCGCAAATGCTGGGTCTGTCGCGCACCACGGTCTGGAATCAGATCAAACGTTACGGGATCGATCTGAACGCCTAATCGCGATGGCTGCGAAATCCAGTGATCAATGGCTTCCTGAAAGGCCTGGCCTGCCCCCGGGAACAGTCCTATCGCAAGGCCTTAAGCCGGCCCAGACCGAACTTCTTCTGAAACAAACCGTCGAGGATGCGGGTGGGGAGATATCTTTTAAAGGCTGGCAGTTGCCGGCTCAGTTTTCCGATCCGGATTTGAAGACGGTCCGGCCGGGGGCCCGACTACATCGCCGGGTAACCGGTGATGGCCCGGATTTGTTCGTAAATGGGTTTCAGGCGCCCATACATTTTAAGGTACACTTTTTCAAAAAGTTCCCGGTACAGGTCCCTGTTTGGCGGGATCGGTTCGAAGACATCGGTGATCCGCGTCATCGCTTCGACGGCACTGGAAAAGTCGGAATGCAGCTTGAGGCCGACCGCCGCATCGATGGCTGCGCCCAATGCCGATGTTTCGTAGGTGTGCGGCCGCTGAGCGGGAAGATCGAAAATGTCGGCGGTGATCTGCATGGCGGCGTCGCTCTGGGAGCCGCCGCCGGATACCCGCAGGGCTTCGATGTTGACCTTGTTGCGCTTCTGCAGCGTGAGGGTGCCGTCCTTAAGGGCATAGCCCAGGCCCTCGAGGATGGCGCGGTAGATGTGGGCCCGGGTGTGCACATCGCCAAACCCGATGATAGCACCCTTGGCGGCCGGTCCGGTCTTGATGCCGGGGGACCAGTAGGGCTGGAGGGTCAGCCCC
>JAERRP010000704.1 GCA_016735415.1 Desulfobacterales bacterium
GCTCTCTGTGAGCCTGCTTTTGATCTTGTGTATCTGGCTCGCCATTTCTCCATATGGCAAGATCAAACTCGGACAGGACGATGACGAGCCCGAATTTTCCACGGTCAGCTGGCTGACCATGCTTTTTGCAGCCGGGATGGGCGTGGGGCTGCTCTTCTGGGGCACCGCCGAGCCCCTTTCCCACTTTAAAGTCGTCAGTACCTACGCCAACGATTTTCGGGCGGCGGGGGATTCGCTCTTTGTCACCAACTTTCACTGGGGCCTTCACGCCTGGGCCATCTATGCCTTCACAGGTCTTGTCATGGCCTATTTCGGCTTTCGCAAAGGCTATCCGATCCTGGTAAGCTCTCCTATGAAAGCGGTTTTTGGCCGGCGGACCTGGACCAGGAGTGTCGGCTGGTTAAGTGACCTGCTGGCCATCTATGCCATCGCCATCGGCATCGGCGGGTCCATCGCCATGGGGGTATTTCAGATTCAAAGCGGCGTCGAGTCACTTCTCGGTCTGTCTGATTCCGGGCTGTGGCTCGCACTGGTGATCTTTGCCGTGCTCTGTCTCGCTTACATTTTTCCCCTGACAATGGATCTGAGCAAAGGCATGGCCACGCTTTCCAACACGGCCATGGGCATCGCCGGCGGACTTTTGATCTTCGTTCTGCTGACCGGCCCGACCTACTATATGATGAGCGGAATTATCGGATCGATTGGGGACTATTTTGCCCGCGTGCTGCCGCATGGTTTTAAAACGTTTACCTTTTTCGATGATAAAATTAACACCTGGTTTCAATCCTGGACCCTTACCTTCATGGTCTGGTGGCTGGCCTGGGCGCCTTTCGTCGGTGTTTTCATTGCCCGTATATCAAAGGGGCGTACCATCCGGGAGTACCTTTTAGGCGTCATACTGGTGCCGACGTTTTTTTCCATCTTCTGGTTCGGCGTTTTCGGCAGCATTGGTTTCTATGGCATCCTGGAGCTCGATGCGCCGATTCTGGAAGTATTGGAGACCAACATTAACGACACCACCTTTTTTGTCCTGAGGCATTTGCCGCTGAGTACCCTGAGCATTATTGCCACGGTGCTGGCCGCCTTTCTTTTCGTGGTAACGAGTGTGGTAAGCGCCGCTTTTGTCCTTTCCATGTTCGCCGTTGGCGGCGACGTGAACCCTCCCACCAGGATGAAACTTATATGGGGCGTCATATTGGGGGCTCTTGGACTGGTTATGATCCTGTCGAACAGTATCGACGCTGTGAAGAGTATTATTGGTCTGGCCGCTTTACCCTTTATTTTTATCGTGCTTCTGATAACGGTTTGCCTGCTGAAAGCACTTAAATCGGAGGAGATTTGATGCCTTTAACAAACCTGGTCGACACACTTCTTAATATCTTGGTGTTTACTTTCATCGGCATCCTGGTCTGGCTCTATTTCCGGAAGGAATCAGATGACCATAAAGCTGGGAGTCAAGACAGCGACGGGGAGAGCTGAGCCTTGAAATCAGGCTTTAGATGTGATTTCAATATCCCGATGAAGCGCACTCAAAACGGTGGTTTCCGTGAAGCGGTTTCATCACCACAGAAAGCCGCAGCATTACTTTGGGCGATAATTTCCCTGAACTGCAATTTAAAGGACCTACTTAAATGAGCAAAAATTCATCCGAAGGCACTCTTAAAGAAAAAAGAGTCGAGCCGCGATCAACCAAGCCCAAAAATTATCGGATTGAAATTAAACTGGTTGGGGAACCGATGTATCAGTTCAAGGTTACGGATGTATCCACCACAGGGGCAGGGCTTCTGATAAACAAGAATTCTCGTTTTTTGAAAATTATTGCCGTTGGTCAGATTCTGGATGTAAACTTCATATCCCCACAGGACTCGAATCCGTCGGGGATGTATAAGGTCGAAATCAGACACATTACCAAAATGGACAAGGGCCGGTATAGAGGACTTCAACGGGTTGGAATCCTTATACAGGAAAGCCTGAATCCGGCATCATAGTTTAAATCATTTCTTCAACGCCAACCCAACCCAACGGAACCTGTACAAGCACCGAACGGTTGCGATCGCCCCGGCAGATCCGGGTGGGGGCTTCCTGATCAAGAACCAGCCGCAGAAAAGATGTGGGCACGGTATTGCCGAATGCGGTCAAAGATGCGCATACAAGCAGGCTGGCAATCAACTTTTTGGCGGTATCGCTCAGGCCCTCATTAATTACCATCTCATTGTTGCCATCTTTGACCGGGCGCATGTGCACATACAGCCCGTTGCCGGCATGTAAGCAAACAAACTTGAACCGTCAACGCGTTCCCCCATGGAGAGTATTTGATCCAGGTGGGTCTTGTTTTTAATGATGAAATTCAGTGTTTTTAACCGACCATCACCACCAACATATCTGAAATTGATCATTCGAATGCCGTGTCTTCCAAAATTTTTACGATATCCTGCTTGGTAAAATCTTCGGAAGGTTTTTGCAGGTGTTGCACAGGTTTATTGGGGTTGAGACCAATCTGATTTTTCATATTCCAATCCTTGCTTATGCCCTAACTGAGGTCTTCGGGAAGATTTTCTTATATTTCAGTTCCCAATTTCTCTAAAATGTATTCGGTATGGTTTAGGCGCTGTATGGCTTTATCGCCCAATTGCTTTACCAGTTCGGAAAGCAATGTTTCGATGCAGATGATGGCGGCCACAACGGGGCTGAAATAATAATCACCCTCAATGAAAGTAATTAGGAAATTGTCGGTTTGGAAAACCAGAGGAGAAGACGAACTGTCCGTAATCGCAACGATGTCCACATCCTGCTGTTTACTGATACGGCAGGCCTCAGTGGTGTCTTTGGTGTAAGGCTTGACGCTTATGGCGACAAGCAGATCTCCCGGTTTGAGCACCGATAAATCTTCAGCCAGTGTGTGGCCGGCCTGTCCGATAAGGGTAACGCGATCGCGGATCATTTTAAGATAAAAGCCCAGATAATGTGCCAGGGGATAGGCGCCTCGCAGGCCGATAATAAGAATACGCCCGGCCTTGACCATTAGACTGATAATAGTGGCGAACCTTTGGTCATCGAAAGCATCCGCCATCAGCATGACATTGCTCCATTCATCTTGAATCACCCGCTCTAAAAGAGAGGTTTTGCCGTCATGGCCGGCGGATCCCTTCTGCAAGAATTTTTTTACCTGCTCGCTGTAAAAACTCTTGCGTTGCTTTAGATTGTTTCGAAAAAGGTCCTTGAGACCCGGGAAACCGTCAAAGTCAAGTTTTTGGGCCAAACGGGTAATGGATGAAATGTTGATGTCATTGTCCCGGGCAATTTCGGATATGGATTTGGCCGCCGTTTCGTTGGGCTCGTCGAGCATGCGTTTCAGCACGCCCAGCGTGCGATTGGTGAGCCGTGTTGTGTGTTCGCCGCTGAGAATTTTGATGTACAGGTGCCTTAATTCCTCTAAACTTTCAGGCGGATGGGCGGCCATAATCCAACATTCCTTATAATGAAACGGGTTGTATAGATTCATTGTCTTCCGGCAATGCCGGGGTAGATCAGTCAGTTATTGATAAAGGGCGAGAGCGTCGCTTCCGGCAGGTCATCCAGCCAACCGCCATTTGGCGTCAATTGTCGCACCAGCAGACGGGAAATTTCTTCCTCATGTCCGTTGCGGGCATGCAGTTGTTTTAGGATCAGTTTATCACCTATTCGGCCGCAAATCTCCAGCTTACCGATATCATGCCCGATAATGTACTTAAATCTTTTGGCGTAGCCATCAAAACTGCGTCTGGCCCGGTCAACAATATCTACGCCTTTTTTAAGCGGTACCTGGAAGTGATGCCTCACGCGGGCCACGGGCATGCACTGATACAGATAATAGGGATTAACGCCAATGCGCAAAAGTCCATTCATCAAATCCACAAGAGCCGCCACGCTGTCATTGACACCGGAAAGCAAAACCGCCTGGTTATTCACTGTAATACCTGCGTTTCTTATTCGCCGGACAGCCTCAGTCGATATGGCCGTGATTTCCTGAGCATGATTAAAATGCGTAGGAATAAAAAGGGTTTTTTCGGCATTGAAATCCTTCAGCACGGCAATCAACTCGTCATCGAATAGCCGAAGAGGATAAGATACCGGAACCCTTGATCCGATTCTGACATGGTTAAGATGGGCAATGTCTTTCAGGGCGTTCAACATCTTTTTCAGCACTTTGGTCGGAAGCATGAGCGGGTCGCCACCCGACATAATT
>JAERRP010000697.1 GCA_016735415.1 Desulfobacterales bacterium
TTCGCATACGATGATCCCTTGTTAACCCCTAAGGTCACGACAACCGTCGTTTATTTTCCCCCATCGCTATCCCCTTTCACACCTTGAGGCAACCCGCCAATCTCATCGCGCATGAACACGTAAGCCCGCCAGTAGTTGAAAACACCGCCTAAGAAAAACAGCACGCTTCCAACCAGGTATTGTGCGGCAAGAAAGGCATACAGCGTCTTGCGGGCGGACACCGTCGCCACATCCCACAAGTAGGGCACCGAGGCGACGGTGAATAAGACCGCTCCGACAACGAACGATATCGCGGTCAGATTCATCAGTTGAAGAATTTTGATGGAGCTGGATTTGACGATTTGAAGGACGTTGATGCTGGCGCCCAGCACGAACAATAAGCTGCCGATCACGAAACACCAGGCCCCGGCTTTTAGCCACCCCACGGCGGAGAGGAAAAAAATGCTGCCCACGGTGAACAGGACCGTCCCCCACACGTAGCTCGCGGCAGCCGTATATTCGAGGATCGCGTCGTGGCCGTGGTGCCGGATCGTCCGCCAATGGTGGCGGACTTCCGCCAGGTCGTGCACGGTGACAACCAGGTAGAGCAGCGAGCCGCCAAAGAAAGTCCAGGCCCCGATGTCGGCATACGCTTCGAACCTGGGGAAGAAAAGGATGCTGCCGAGGATGAAGACGAAACCGCCGATTTTATAAAGAACGGCATTGATCGTCTCCCAGCGAAACTGGGCCGACAGCGCCGCGTGGCCTTGTGTCAGATCGTGCAGCCTGGGACGATTGGTAAACATATGGGGCATTTTTTCTGCTCCGTATTGATGATCCCCCTGCCCGGACTGAATTCAAGGGGAGGGGGCCTGCTCTTGAGCGGGAATACCGGGCCCGCTTTGTCCGATGCTTTTAACGTCGCAAGGATGCTTTTCATGGGCTCCCAAATGCGCAAACGGTGCCAGCAATCCCAGCGGACCGATCGCGAGGGCGCTCAGCGCTTCGCTGCCTTTTGCTAATATCGAAAGTTTGTCCGCGCTCACCGTGGGATCCATGATCGTTCCGCCGACCCGCAGTTTTATGGGAAGTTTCAGGATGCCCGGTTTTTTGGGGTTGGGGTCGAGCAGAAAGTTCACTTGTTCGGTGCCCAGGTTGATATCGCCCTCACCGGTCAGGACGGCGATCTGGCTGTCGAACACAAAGGCCTGGCTGGTGGCGACACCCTCCTTGATATCGAATTGAACCACCGCACATTTAATTTGATCGGCCTCCTCGTGGCGCCCCCAGAACGAGATGACCTTCTGGCTGAGATCCACCGAGAGCATATCGAGATATTTGGTCAGGTAGCCCTCTCCCATGACCGCACCAATCGAGCCGTCGAGAGCTGCCATCAGGCTGTGCACCGAATTCCCCCGGCCCTTTAATTGGGCAGCGATATCGATGTGGGCGCGAACCTGATCGCTCACCCCGGTTTCTTTAAGATAACTGCCCAGGTCGAAGTCTTGAACCATGAAATTTGTGGCCACCCGGGGTGGTGCGCCATGGTCGATATGAAGATTCCCCGCAATTTTCGTCTTTTTATAGGTCGCCTCGAATTTATCGATGCTCAAGTCGCGGTTCTCGAGTTTAATTGACAGGTGCCCCAGGTCGAAGCGCGCGTTTCGGGCATGGATCTGCCTGGCCTTCAACACGATATCGGCGTCCACTTTCTGAAGGCCGGCTAAAGGCAGGGGCGTATCGGAGAAGAAACGCCGTTTGCGCGGGCTGGCTTCATCGGACTTGGGTTTATCCTTTTCCGGGCTTTCCATCAGGGGCGTAAAATCCACCACGGATGATTCCAGCCGCAGGGTAATCTTCGGTCTGGCATGAAACTCGACTTGGGCCAGACCTTTGAAATCGCTCTTGTCGAGAGTGGCCGTAAAGGCTTTTATTGCGAGGGCCTGGGTGGAACCCGTCAACTGTCCGCTGACATCGAAAGGGCCTAAATTGGGAAGGTTTGATCCAACCAGCGGCCCAAGTTCCGCCATTTCCCTGCCGGAGAGCCGGGACTGCAGGTCCATGCCCGTAAGCGTGAGCAGATCCTTGACCGCACCCTTTAGTGACAGGCGCATACTCCCCCGCCCGGCGCTGGCCTTTGCCGCCCGCAGCGCAAGCACATCGGTGGAGCCGGTGAGGCGGCCCTGAATCTCGAATTCATCGGTTGTCGGAAGCTTTACGCCAATAATGTTACCGAAATCAGTCAGATCCTTGCCGGATAGCATAGACTCGAGGTCCATGCCCCCGAGTGTGAAAAAATCTTGAACCGCTCCGTTTAGGGTCAAACGCAGGCTGCCCCGACTGGCGCTGCCCTGGGCATCCTTGAGCGACAGGGCCTTGGCCGAGCCCGTCAGCCGCCCCTTGAGGGCAAAGTTGTCGGTCGCCGGAAGCTTCGCCCCGATGATCGGCCCGATTACAGACAGGTCCCGGCCGGAACCATTCAACTCCAGATCGATACCGGTAAGATCGAGAATATCGTCAATCGCCCCGTCGATGGTGACGGAAGCGTCGGCCAATTTTCCTGCCAGTTTAAGCGGGAAGCGCTGGCGGGCCGATAATTTGTGGATCGCTCCGGTCGTGCCGGTAATGGCCACCGCCTGCCCATTATATTCGGTTCGCAAATCGACCGTCTGGGTATCACCGGCTCCCTGCCGGGCCATATCGAGCCGGATTATCGTCAAGCGCTTTTCAGATTCAGTTATTCCGTTGCGAAATACGAGCGCGAAATTTTCGATGCGGATACGATCGATGTCCAGTTGGAATGGTCCGGAGGGTCCGACACTTTTTTCCGATCTGGTCTTCGGCCTGAATTCCCAATTCCCCTTTCCTTTAGAATCGGTCTCAAGCAGCACCTCCACTCCCGCCAGGCCGATATGCTCCAGTTCCACCTTTTTAAGCAGCAGTGGCAGCAGCCGGACCTGTACCTGAAGCTTTTCGACCTTGATCATCTGCGGCTGCGAGCCCCAGGACGCATTGGCGAAAGTTACATCGGACACCACCAGCGAGGGCGATAAACCGATCGCAAGATCAATCTCGCCCCCCAGATGCAGTTCGCGGCCCGTGGCATCCTTCACCATCCGGGCGACCTGAGGCTTAAGTTTGTTATAGTCGTAGGTCGCCAGCACCCCATAGACCGCCAGCAGCAAGGCGATGACGATAATAAGGCCAAGCCCGGCTATCCATTTCCAGCGCATAAGGTTCTATCCTCAATTGAGCGATCGTAAAACGATGATAACCATGTCGAAGGGGCGCCATGACAGCTCCCTTCCTGCCCCGGGATTGTTTTTATTTTCACAGGGCCTGAATAAAACAATCTCCC
>JAERRP010000207.1 GCA_016735415.1 Desulfobacterales bacterium
CGGCGGGTTCAGCGGCGGCGCTGGAGGGTTTGGGGGCGGTGGTGCCTCCGGCTCCTGGTGAAACAGGCTTCATCAGCTCGATATTCAGGTTTAACCACTTTTGACGGGGTACCCTTATGAAGGACCTGGCACGGGCGTTTTTAAGCCAAGCGGAAAAAGAGAAGATCAAGGCGGCGGTGGCGGCGGCCGAGAAGAAGACGGCGGGCGAGATCGTTCCCATGGTAGTCTCCGCCAGTTATCATTACCCCATGTCCAACGTGATCGGCGCGGTCACGTTTTCCCTGCCCCTGGCGCTTTTGCTGACCCCGCTGGCAGGGGGCTGGTTCTGGATCGGCAGTTGGAACCTGTGGATCTTTCTGGGATTGTTCACGCTGCTGTTCATCCTGGGACACGCGGTGGTCAAACGCACCCCGGGCCTGAAAAGGCTGTTCATCTCCGAACGGGAAATCGAGGAAGAAGTCGAGGAGGCCGCCGTTACCGGCTTTTTCGAAGAAGGCCTGTACCGCACCCGGGATGAAACCGGTATCCTGATCTTCATCTCCGTGTTCGAGCATCGCGTCAAGGTGATGGCCGACCGCGGCATCAGCCGCAGGGTCGATCAGGAACGCTGGGACGATATCGTGTCCCACATCGTGAAGGGTATTAAGGAAAATCGTCAGGCCGGGGCCATCTGCGAGGCGGTGGCGACGGTCGGCAATCTCCTGGCCGCCCACTTCCCCGCTCGTCCCGACGACGAGGACGAACTCCAGGACCTGATTGTCAAAACGTAACCGGTTCAAATTTGAATAAGGATAGAAATCATGTGTTTTAATCATCCTGTCAACTATGGGATCGTTGTGGTGCTTCTGTCGCTGACGGGATGCCTTGCAGGCGGCGGGCCAGGCGTGGTCTCGACCGTCGACGAAACGCCGGCCGGGCCGACCAAGATGGCCTGTCCCGATCCGGACATGGCGGTGGAGAACCGTTTCCTGGGCCAGCTGGGCCGCATCCACAAGTTCGGATTCCAGATGGGCAAACTGGCCCTTTATTACCGACAGGACGACCATCCGGGCGTTATGCTGTTCGAAGGCCGTCGCCCCCGGTCCGGCGATTGAAAAGGAACCTTCCATGCTGACCATCGGGTCGGCTCTCAAAACGACCGCCCCTCCAACGACTGGATACCGTGGCCGCCTGTTATTTACACCCCGTAGGCGACCTGCTAACAGAGCCTTTTCCGGCCATTTTCCGATCATTCCAGCGGTCATCTAGCGGAGCGGATCCCATGGGCACACCCGAAGCCGTCCTTACCCCCCGCCGGGGCTATTTTTTCGTGACCCTGGCCGCAGTTTTGTGGGGTATTTCCGGGTCGGCGGCCAAATTTCTTTTCATCAACGGCGTGACCCCCTTTCAACTCGTCCAGCTCCGGCTGACCATCGCCGCGATTGTTTTGTTGGCGTATCTTCTTTTTCGCAACCCGGGCCTGCTGAAAATCGCCCGGCGCGACATTCTTTATTTTGCCGTCTATGGCTGCATCGGTATGGCGGGGGTGCAGTTCACTTATCTTTTTGCCATCAGCAAGATCCACGTGGCGGCCGCCATTCTGCTGCAATACCTGGCACCGGCTTTTATTGCTCTGCACGCCGTTACCTTTTTCCGCGATCGCCTGAATGCGGTCACCATTCTGGCGCTGACCGGCGCGTTTGCGGGCTGCTATCTGGTGGTGGGGGCCTACAATCTGGACCTTCTGGCCATGAACCTGCCGGGGGTTGTCAGCGGTCTGTTATCGGCGGTGGGGTTTGCCTGGTATTCCATTCAGGGCGAGTACGGGATGCGCAGATACAGCCCCTGGACGGTCATTTTCTATGCCATGTTTTTCGGGGCTTTGACCTGGAATGTTTTTCTGACGCCGCTGGAAAGCTTCATGCATCCACGCTCAGCGGTCCTCTGGGGCTGGATCCTGTATATCGGCGTTCTGGGGACCCTGGTGCCCTTCGGCCTTTTTCTTGAAGGGGTCAACCTGATCCGTGCCACCCGGGCCAGTATCACAGCCACCCTGGAGCCCATCATGGCCGGGATCCTGTCTTTTTTGTTTCTGCACGAAACCATGGCGACCTGGCAGCTTTTCGGCGGCGGGCTGGTGGTCCTGTCGGTTGTTATCCTGCAGCTCAATCAGGAGCAGGATGAAAAGGCACCGGCGCGGTTGCGGGCCCTGTCAGGCAGATCTCAACACGGGTGCTGAAAAGGATTTTGTGAACGCTGCTCCGCAAGCATCCAAAGCCCGCGTATAGAGATTGATGAACCGTGCCAACACCGCCATCTGCGCCTGGCATTCAGGCGCGCCGGCAGAAAGAGGGACCGCACCTACAGGCTTGAAGCGTGCCATGGTGCGTCCTTCCCATTGTTAGCGCCGCAAGATCAGATTTCGGTATCGTCGGTCTCTTCAGCGGGACCGTCATCCCCGGCGTCCGTCCCTGGATCGTTGGCCTCCGGGGCTCTCTTTTCCAGTTTACGCTGTAGTTTTTCTTCTTTTTTCTTTTGTTTCTTCAGTTCTTTCTGGCGTTTTTTAAACTTGTAATTCGGTCTGGCCAAGGGCTTGCCTCCCGGGTCGTCGGACCCGCACCTAAAAAAGGGCACCCCTTCAGTATGCGAAGGGATGCCCTTTGGTGTAAAAAATTTAAAATTAAATTACCGTAACATTCGCTGCGGCCGGGCCTTTGGGACCCTCCTGGATATCAAAGTTAACCCGATCGCCTTCTTTGAGGGACCTGAAACCGGTGGAATTAATTGCGGAATGGTGGACAAATACATCCGGACCGTCTTCCTGCTCGATAAACCCGAATCCCTTCTGGTCGTTAAACCACTTCACCGTGCCTGTTGCCATGCTGCCATCCTCCTTTGCGTTGATAAAAAGTTTCGTAATGGAGGATGCCTTTTACGGGTAGCGTCCATTCACATCCATTCGGTGGGCTCGGGCGGCGTTCCTTCAGAGAATCGATCTTCGAGGCAGATCGGCTGCGCCTGCAATCATCCGATCGCTACAGCGTGGCCCGGGAATAAGATGTAACATGGATGGGCACTGATAAAGAGGTGTCCTTCATAACGAGTTCGTATCCATCCATCACGGAAATTGGTGATGGGTGGATAAATAAGCGATAGAACGATAGGCTTTCTTCAGAAAAAAGGCAAGATAAAATCGACATGTTGTCCAGATGCCATTTTGCGGGCCGGAGCGGCCAAGTGGTTCCGTGTCATTTCAGGGCCCGGGGATCTTCCCCGTATGGGACCGCGGATTGGCCCCGCCCGTCCACTGAAACCCACACCCGGCCTGCTACCGGCGGCGATTCACGCAATCCGCAGCCGGCTCGGCATGGCGTACGGGCAGTACGCCGCAGGCCCCGGAATTCACAAATCGTATATCGAACTTTTTGTGAATCCATCTGGATTGCGACTCTTTACGAGTCCATCAAGATTGATATTCGGCTGAAGATTGGGTAGATTCAATGCTTGACATTATGTTGCGTTATTGGCAAAAATTTTTCACAAAGAATTTCATACCTTAGCCGGAATTGAATTTCTCATCGTCTGTATCCTCAGTGCCAGCGTAAAAACAAGTTTGCCATTTTAAGCGTCCCGACACCCGCCGGGCGGGATGCATCGGCGCTTAAAATGTGGAGTTGTTTTTGCGCGCGCCCCTGGCAAAACGGTTTGTGCGAGGATAAAATAACAGGTGCGTCCGACCTTCTCGAGGGATATCGGTATGCAATGTCTAAAATGTCGGTCTGAAAATCCGGAGATTGCCAGGTTCTGCAATCAATGCGGTACTTTTCTGAATACGGCCGCCCAACGGGCAGAGCAGCCCCAGTCCTTCGACGAGAAATTAAAAAAGATTCAGCGCTACCTTCCACAGGAGCTCACCG
>JAERRP010000555.1 GCA_016735415.1 Desulfobacterales bacterium
ATATGTGTATTCCGTATCCCGTCGGGACATGGCCATTGTCACGGTTCGCTTTTACGTGGGTGAGGACCGGGAAAAGTCTCTGGGAAAGCTCTACAATAAGATTTCCATGAACACGGATCAGGCCCCGCCACTGGTCAAAAACTGGCTGATCCGGCCGGTGGAAATTGACGATGTTCCCATTGTCAACCTGACCCTGTATTCCCGCCAATACAATGATCATGAACTGCGCCGCATCGGCGAAGAGGTTCTGAGTCGACTGGCCGGGGTTCCGGATATTTCAAGAACCTACATCGTGGGCGGTCGTTCCCGGGAAGTTCGCGTGGCCCTCAGTCCGGATCGAATGGCAGGCCTGGGGGTGTCCATGCTAGACGTCTGGCGTGCCCTTCAGGGGACCGATGCGGCCGTCACGGCCGGCAGCTTCAATCGCACCAACCGGTCCGTATCGGTCACCAGTGATTCCTTTGTGGCTTCCGCTGAGCATGTGGCGGAGCTGGTGGTATCCACGCATCAGGGACGACCCGTATACCTTCGGGATATCGCGAAGGTGACGGATGGTCCGGCGGAACCGGCGGCCTATACCCGCTTCGGATTTTCAAATGCTCAGATACAGGCTGGGGTTAGAAAAGGATTGACCCATGATCTGCCGGCCGTCACCCTGGCACTGGCCAAGAAACGGGGAACCAATGCGGTTCGGGTGGCCGATGAAATCCTGATTAAGATGGATGAACTGAAAAAAACCGTGATCCCGGACGGCGTTGAGGTAATGGTCACACGGAACTACGGGCAGACCGCCCAGCATAAGGTAAACGATCTTCTGGGATCTCTGGTCTTTGCCATCCTCACGGTGGTGGGTCTCCTGGCGTTTACCCTGGGTTGGCGCGAGGCCCTGGTGGTGGCCCTGGCCGTCCCCATGAGCTTTTCTCTGGCCCTGTTTGTCAACTATGCTTTTGGGTTCACCATCAACCGGGTGACCCTGTTTGCCCTCATTCTGAGCCTGGGGCTTGTGGTGGACGACCCCATCACCAATGTGGACAATATTCAGCGGCATATACGGATGGGAAAGCGAAACCCCCTTTTCGCCACACTCTTTGCGGTCCAGGAGGTGCTGCCCCCGGTGATCATGAGTACCCTGGCCATTATTGTTTCCTTTGTGCCGCTTTTTTTCATCACGGGCATGATGGGTCCGTACATGGCCCCCATGGCCGCCAATGTGCCGCTCACGGTGAGCTTTTCCACGTTGTGCGCCATTACGGTGGTGCCCTGGTTCAGCTACCGGCTGCGCCTGCGGTTTGCACCCGCGTCCGGGCCGCAGGCCACATCCGGCGTGGATGCCGATGTCACGTCCCCATGGGTTAAAAAAGGCTATCGCCTTGTGGTGGGGCCCTTTCTGGATTCGGGGATCAAGCGATTCCTTCTTTATCTTGCCGTTTTTTTGCTGCTGGTGGTGTCCATGGTCCTGGCGCTTTTTCGATACGTGCCCATGAAAATGCTCCCCTTCGACAACAAGGATGAATTCCAGATCGTAATCGATATGCCCGAAGGCACGCCCCTTGAGCAGACGTCCCGGGTGGTTCAGGATTTTGAACATTATTTGCGCCAGGTTCCCGAGGTGACAAATCTCATTTCCCATACCGGGACCGCCTCGCCCATGGATTTTAACGGCATGGTGCGGCACTATTACCTGCGTCAGGGGGGGAATGTGGCGGACATCCGCGTTAACCTGAGCCGAAAACAACAGCGTAAACAACAGAGCCATGCCATCCTGCTTCGCCTGCGAAAAGACCTGGAAGCCATCGCAGCCCACCACGGAGCACACATCAAACTGGTGGAAATGCCCCCCGGGCCGCCCGTGATCGCCACGGTGGTGGCGGAAATTTACGGGGGACCGGCCCAGTCCTACGAGGACCTGATTGCCGGTGGAAAAACCGTGCAGGGGATCATGAAAACGGAACCTTTTGTGGTGGATATTGACGACACCACCGAGACCCCGCGAGACCGGATCGATTTTGTGCTGGACAAGGAAAAGGCGGCGTTGCACGGGGTGAGCACCGCCATGATCACCGAGACCCTGAGAACCGCGTTGAGTGGGGGGAACCCCGCCACGGTTCACCGGCGGGGGGAACGCCAGCCCCTTCCGGTGAAAATCATCCTTCCCAGGGCCAATCGTTCCGGCATTGTATCGCTTTCCCGGATTCCCGTAAAGGCACGGGACGGCAAAATGATTCCTTTGGGGGAGCTGGGGGCTTTCGTGAAAGTGGCCGAGGAGCAACCCATATACCACAAAAATCTTGAGCGGGTGGTCTATGTGTTTGGGGAGATGGCCGGCCGCGCCCCTGCCGAAGCCATCCTGGACATGCAGAAACGGATCGACCATCAGCCGCTTCCGGACGGCCTGCGAGCGGAATGGGCCGGGGAAGGGGAATGGCAGATCACCCTGCGGGTCTTTCGGGACATGGGTATTTCCAATATGGCGGCCCTCATGGGAATTTACACCCTGCTGGTGATCCAGATGAATTCATTTCTCATGCCCCTTCTGATCATGCTGGCGGTTCCCCTGACACTCATCGGCATCATGCCGGGTTTCTGGCTGCTCAATCTGCTGTTGGCGGATCCGGTTGGCGGCTTTGACAACCCGGTTTTTTTCACGGCCACCAGCATGATCGGCATGATCGCGCTGGGCGGTATTGTCATTCGAAATTCCCTGGTGCTGATTGAATTTATCAACGGCGCCGTCAAGGAAGGGGTGGCCCTTCGGGAGGCCATATTACAGAGCGGCGCCATCCGGCTTCGGCCCATTTTGCTGACCGCCGCCACCACGGCCCTGGGGGCCTGGCCCATCACTCTGGATCCCATCTTTTCGGGTTTGGCATGGGCGTTGATTTTCGGGCTCTTTGCCTCGACAATCTTCACTCTTCGGTAACAAAATTACCATCTCCACTACAAGCCTTGTCCTTAAATGATGTGGTGCAGCGCTCCCGCAGTGTCAATGCGTGATTGTCTAGGCATGCGAGAAACGGCATGAAAAGCAAATCCTTACGTCAAGTTTGTAAGTTAACAACAACCCCCAACGTTCCCATATTCGCCT
>JAERRP010000799.1 GCA_016735415.1 Desulfobacterales bacterium
CCGTCTCTAAATCTTTAAACCATCTTCCACCATATATTTCACCCTTACCATAATTTGGATCTGGATCAATTTCTTCAGCTATTTGAGAACTAACTTGCTTTTCAATATATTTTATAAATCTATTGTATTCACCGGGGCTATTAAATCCGTGAATCTCTTCCCACATTATCAACACCTCCATTTATGGCACTATCCATTTTGGATCAAATTTCGGAATATAAACTTGATTGCCCCCTCCAACCAATCCTCTTTGAGCTGCCGCCGTTCCTTCATAAATTTTTGTGCCAACCGGAATTTTCGCCTCTACAACTCGTGTCGCCGTGTTACCCCAGTTTTGATCCAAAGCTGAATCTATTGCTGATTGTAAAGGTCCCTTTTGTTTAACCCTTGTCCAATAAGAGCCAGTTGGATTGCCTGTATCGCTTATAACGCGATACATTGTAGTAGATTTGTCTACTGACTTAGCAGTATAAGTTCCACTTCTAAATGTATTGGCAATATCATCTGCAAGAGGCCCAGGGTTCATTGGGCCATGACTTACATTCTTTGGGGCAATAAAATCCAAGTCGGATTGGGTTAAAAGGCGGATGCCGCCATTTGCAGCTTTCAGCTTTTTCAACACGCTTACTATTTTGGCTGAGGCTCCTCCGGTAGCAGCCGAAATCCCGTATTCCGACGCTATTTTGCCAACGTAGTAACACCTTTTTTCTTCTAATTCCTCCCACCGCGTTGAAAGTATATAAATATCCGGGAATAACGCTTCTCCAACCGCCCCGAAGTTCTCATTCCGAACCTCCTGGACCAATTTCCACACGGCATCGCACATCTGGCCGGCGGTAGTTATCGGATTTGTTGTGAGGAGATCCCAGAACCCTGTGGCAATGTCCCTGACGCCCGCCCCCATTCCAACAAAAGCTTCTCGGGAACATGTACACCAGCTGAAAAGCCCGTATGGATCTATCAAATTTACCGGGTCATTTGATAAGAAACCATAAAGATTCAGACCACCTTGCTCCCCGAGGGGATCTTTTCCGTACCACCTTCCCTGTTTCGAATTATAATACCGGTTACCATAACAATAGAGGTCTGTTTCAGTATCAAAAAACTTGGTGGAAAATCTAAACGTGTTGTGAACATTCTCGTGGAATGAGTCAGTATTCCCGAACGGGTCGTACTCGTAGGTGGCCGCAACAGCGCCCGACACACTGTTCACCAATTGGACAACGTTGCCATTGGCGTCATACAGATAATGATATGTCAAAGAGCCTTCGATACGGGCGATCAGCCCGCCAACGCCGCCTGCGCCCTGCCGCGTCTGGCTCAAGTCTAAGCCCCAGACATAGCGAGTGTCAACCGGGTCCTGACCATTGGATTGATGGACTTCTCTGATCAGATTCCAGCCGTTGTAGACAAAATGGATCGTGTCAGAAAGCTTGTAGCCGTCTTCTTGATAGCGATAAACTTTCTTGCAGATTCGACGGCCGATGTAGTCGTAGACAAACTCGGTTTTCTTATCGCCCCCTCCTACATAAATCGGCTCGACCGCCACAAGCCGGTTTTCGGCATTCCAAGTGTACTTGAACCGTTCATCCTTGATCAGGTTGCCGTCTCTATCATAGCGCAGGCCTTGTTTCTTATCCGTCTTTTCAATGCTGTCGTACTGGTTGAGGCGGTTGGCCTCATAGGCTGTTGTTTCGTTGCCTCGGATGCTGCTGGTACGGTTTCCGATGGTGTCGTAATTGTAGATTCTTTCATGATTAAGAAGCGGGTTGGTCTGATCCGCCAGTTCTTGGCCTGCAAAACGGCTGGCTGCCGTCAGCTCGTTGCGGTCGTTGTAACCGTAAAGCCAGAAGCCTTCCTTCTCTACGGCCTCGCCGCTGTTTTTGACATGGATCCGTCGTCCCAGACGATCGTACTGGTATTCGTAGCGGGATATGAGTTTGTCGTTGAACTTGTTGGTTACCGCGCTGCGCCGGTTCCGGTGGGGCTCATAATCATAAAAAACGCGAACCCCGGCATTCATCGACAGGCCTGTTAGGAGATTCGAATCTTTCCGATAGGAATAATCGGCCTGCCCACGCTGACGATTCACCCGCCAGCGAACAC
>JAERRP010000846.1 GCA_016735415.1 Desulfobacterales bacterium
CGGATGATTTCCGTGGTACGCGGGGGCAGCTCCTCAATGACCGCCTGGCGGGTGCGGCGCAGCAGGATCGGCTTCAATGTTTGGCGCAGTTGATGCAGATTCCGGTAGCCCAGGAGCCGGCCGCGTTCGTCCACCACCCGGTGCCGGTTGAAAAACCGGAAAGCCGGGCCCAGGCGCCGGTCGTCGATGAATTCCACCACCGAGTAAAGATCGTCCAGACGATTTTCAAGGGGCGTGCCCGTCAGCACCAGGGCGAAAGGCGACTTAAGGACCTTCACGATGCGGCTGGTTTTAGCCTCCCAATTCTTGATGCGCTGGCCTTCGTCCAGGATTATCAGGTCCCAGGGCACGCGCTCGATGGCCAAAAAGTCCCGCAAGACCTGCTCGTAATTGCAAATAGTAAAAAACTGATCGCCCTGGTACTGTACCGGCCGCTCTTTGGCGCTGCCCAGCACAAGCCGGCAACTACGGTCGCTGAAGCGCCGGATCTCGGTGCGCCACTGGGATTTTAAAGAGGCCGGACAGATGACCAGTACCCTGGAAAGGGGCACATGCCGGGACAGGAGCTCGGCCACACCGATGCCCTGGATGGTTTTGCCAAGTCCCATGTCGTCGGCCAGGATGGCCCGCCCCACTCCGGCGGCAAAGGCGATACCGTCCAGTTGATAAGGGCGCAGTTTCGCTTTCAGCAACCCGTGGCGCAAAGGATGTTCCGCCGGATTTTCACGGATTTCGGCGACCGCTGCTGACAAGCGCTGTTGCAGCAGTTTTTGCTGGATGTACTCCTCGGCATCCGGATAGATGACCACCGATGCCCCCAGACGTTCAAGCTTCTCGATGCAGCGCAGGAGACGCTTGAAATCTTCAATCGATTTGCCCTTGAACGCCGCCAACTTGGCAACCATTTGCGGCGCCAGGTTGTCGGGAACGAGCAGCCGCACTTCGATGTGCCTTCCGTACTGGAGGTAAACACCTATTTTCTCGACCGCTGCCGGGGTCTCGTGCATGGCCTTGTTGAATTTGGCCCGCCCCCTTTCGAGCGCGTAGAAAATATGCTTGCAAGTGCCCAGGGTATTCTTGCGGAAATCAGGGCAGGCGCAATAAGACTCCCCGGGCTGCCAGCCGCGCAAAGCAACGCGGTAGCTTTTACCGGATGTCCTGTTGGTCACCACGTAGTCGGTCCACAGCTTGGTGGGATCGAAGGACCGCAGGCGCATTTTTTCATCACGGGCCCGCTGCCGGCGCTCGGCCACAACCTGTTTGATGAGCGCCTCTTCGCTCAACCGCTCCAGGGGAATGCGCTCTTTCGGCGGCACTGAAAGCCCCAGGGTCAGTTTCTCTTCCAGAATCAGCGAAAGGGCCGCGCCCTGATGCGGACAGGCGCCAGGGCAGCGACTGCAACTGATTTTCAGCCGCCGGGGCCTACGGGGGTCGAGCCGAATCGTTACTTTGCCGGCGCCCAGGGTCAATCGAAACCGGTTCCGGTTTAAGCGGACCTGCTCGTATAGGTCGATCTCATACTGGCCGCCTTCCATAATCAGCGCCTGGCCCTCGGGGCCGAGGAGCTTGCAGGCCTGGAGAAAGGACAGGTGGGAGAGTTTGTCCTTAAGTGATCTCAATTTCAAGGCCCTCTTTTGCACTAGCGGGTTTGCCGAAACCACGAGCGCTTCAGCCATGTGCGGGTTGTATCAATCTTCCCATACTTGTCTACTGAAAAGGCTTCAGCGGGAAAATTCGGAAAGTACCTTTTTCAAAAGCCCATCTATATAGTTTATGCCCGGCAGTATCAACCGCTGCCATTGGCCCTGAATTAACAGCCGCCAGCTTCGAACTTAAGGCTCCCGGCAAACGCAAGGACGGAGCGTTGAAAAAGAAAGCATCCATGATCGAAAGGAGGAAGCGAATGGATAAAGCGAATCTAAAAAAATAAATGATGACTGATGACGGTGCCGCTTCTCATTTGATCCAATTACCTGATCCCATTTATCCGGTCCGCCGCCTTTTCGATCCCTGCCCGCCCCTGTCATTCGTTCCAGAGACTCGCCACCGTGTACGGACTGCCCTTGATTTCCCAGAAGCCGCCGCTGACATAGCGACAATTCCGATCGAGCCCTGCGATCTCCTGCATATCGTCCGGGGTGAGCGATGCCTCGGCCGCGCTCAGATTCTCTTTTATCCGCACCGGGTTGACAGATTTGGGAATGACCGCCGTTCCCCGTTGGATGGCCCAACGGATGAGCACCTGGGCCGGCGTGATTCCGCGCCGCGCGGCGATAGCCGCAACCGCCTGATCTTCCAGAAGGACAGGCTCGTTGCGGGCCTTCAGGCCGGGAGGCCGATCTTGCGACCCCAGGGGCGCGTAGGCGGTAAGGTGGACGCCGTTCTTGCCGGCAAAATCAAGCATGGCGGGCTGTTGCAGGTAGGGGTGCAGTTCGATCTGGTTCATCTCGGGTTTCAGCCGCGCGCTGTCGAGAAGGACCTGCAGTTTGGTGATACTGAAATTACAAACACCAATATGCCGGCACAATCCCCTGTCAAGCAACGCTTCCATCGCCTCCCAGGTCTCCGCGATCGGTAGATCGTCAAGCGCAACCATGTCCTCCGCGGACTCGGGAAAGACAACGCCTTTCTTCAAAACGACCGGCCAGTGTATGAGGTAGAGATCGAGATAGTCCAATTGCAGGTCCGCGAGGGTCTTCTCCAGAGCCGGCTGTACGTCTTCGGGCGCATGGGAATTGGTCCACAGCTTTGAGGTGATCCACATCTGATCCCGGGTGACGATGCCCTCATCGAAAGACGCATGCAGCGCCTGCCCGATCTCAGCTTCATTGCCATAGATGTAGGCACAATCAATGTGTCTATAGCCCTGATGCACAGCCTCTTTGACCGCGCTGACCACATCCTTGGAATCGGACTTCCAGGTTCCCAGTCCCAGAATGGGCATCCGGTCACCGTTGCTAAATTGAAGTGTCTTCATCGTTTTCCTCTTTCTTATCATTTGCCGGTTTGAAACAAGTGGCCCAAGTTCCTGATTTTTACCGCCTGACGGCCGGATCTCCTTAACCGACGCTACGTTATGAACCGGACGGGAGGAAGGGACCTTGATCTATTTCTTCGGAAGGTAGATGCCGCTCTCCAGGAAGCGCTCCCAGAGGGCCTTGAAAGTCGGGTAGTCATGCCCGCCGTGAATCCGCACCACGCGATCTTCCGGCAATACATCGGCCAGCAGGGCCTGGGCCGCAGCATAGTCGTCTTCCATGCCGAAACCGAGGTCGATCGGCACGGGGGAATCCCCGCTGACGTTGTCTTTGATCCAGTGCC
>JAERRP010000670.1 GCA_016735415.1 Desulfobacterales bacterium
CGTTTCACTGGGCACGATCACGGCATCGATATAGCCCCGGTGGGCGGCGCAGTAAGGATTGGAGAAACCTTCTTCGTATTCCCGGATCTTCTCCGCCCGCTTGGCTTTGGGATCGTCGGCCGCCTTGATCTCCTTGCGGTGGATGATGTTGGCCGCTCCGGCCGCGCCCATAACGGCAATTTCAGCCGAAGGCCAGGCAAAAGCCATGTCGGCCCCCAGATCCTTGGAACACATGGCCAGATAGGAACCGCCGTAATCCTTGCGGGTCACCAGCAGCAGCTTGGGCACCGTGGCTTCCGAATAGCACCACAGCAGTTTGGCCCCATGACGGATGATGCCGCCCCATTCCTGGTTGCTGCCCGGCAGATAGCCCGGTACGTCGGCGATGGTCAGCATGGGAATGTTGAAGGCATCGCAGAAGCGGATAAAACGCGTGGCCTTGTCCGAGGCGTTGATGTCCAGACAGCCGGCCATATTCTCGGGCTGGTTGGCGATGATCCCGATGGTACGGCCATTGAGGCGTGCAAAACAGACCAGAATGTTCGTGGCGAAATACGCATGCGGTTCGAAGATCTCGCCCTTGTCGACAATGGCCCGAATGACCGCTTTCATGTCATAGGACTGGCTGGGGTTGTCCGGAATGATGGCATCCAGTTCGGGCGCGGTGCGCTGCGGATCGTCGCCGGTCTCCACGATGGGCGGATCCTCCATGTTGTTGGCCGGCAGATAGGAAAGCATCGTCCGGATGCGCTCGATGCAGTCCTCGTCGTTTTCGGCCGCAAAATGGGCCACACCGCTTTTTTCATTGTGGGTCATGGCACCCCCGAGGTCTTCGAAGGTGATTTCTTCACCGGTGACGGATTTGATGACTTCGGGTCCGGTGATGAACATATAGCTGGTGTTCTTCACCATGAAAATCCAGTCGGTCATGGCCGGTGAATAAACCGCACCGCCGGCGGTGGGGCCCATGATGGCCGATATCTGGGGAATGGTCCCGGATGCGGCCGAATTGCGGAAGAAAATCTGACCGTAGCCGGAAAGGGCATCCACCCCTTCCTGGATGCGGGCCCCGCCCGAGTCGTTCAGGCCCACAAAAGGGGTGCCGGCCTTGAGGGCCAGATCCATGACCTTGCAGATCTTCTGGGCGTGCATTTCCCCCAGGCTCCCGGCCCGCGAGGTGAAATCCTGGGCAAAGGCAAACACCGTGCGTCCGCCCACCAGGCCGTGGCCGGTAATGACCCCGTCCGAGGGAATCTCCACCGTCTGCATGTCGAAGTTGACACAACGATGGGTGACGAACATGTCGATCTCGCGGAACGTCCCGGGATCGAACAGGAGGTCCAACCGTTCCCGGGCTGTCAGCTTGCCCTTCTCCTTGTGTCTGGCAACGGCTTTGCGGCCGCCCATCTCGAGGATACGTTTTTCGCGTTCCTTGAGGTCCTTGATTCTGTCTTCGGTAAGACCCATTACACCAATCCTTTCCCTCTTATAATGTTCCCAATCTGTAAACGCGCAACCGCTTCGCGGTGTACTACCTCAGGGCTTGCGCAAAAATATCGGCTCATAAAAAAATTGAACTAGTCTAAATCCTAGAGAGATTTCGGGTTGTCAAGGAAAAAAAGGAGCGCGTCCGCCGCGGCCGTCGGCGATGTCCGCCCTTCGAGCACCTCCCGCCGATAACGCGGCAGATGATCCCTTATATCCGGGTGACGCAGGAAACGTTCGCGCACCCCGTCATCGACCAGTTCCTGCAGCCAGGCCAGGGCCTGCTGCCGGCGGTTGGCCGCCAGCTCGCCGCTGGCTTCAAACCGCTGCCGATGCTTCTGGACGGTTTTCCAGATCGTGTCGACGCCTTCCATGGCCAGGGCACTGCAGGTCAACACCGGCGCACGCCAGTTGGGCGAAACCGGAGAAAGCAGATGCAAGGCGTATTCATACGCCTGGCGGGCCTTTTGGGCCTTGTCCACATTGTCGCCGTCGGCCTTGGTGATGGCAATGGCGTCGGCCAGTTCCAGAACGCCTTTTTTGATTCCCTGCAACTCGTCGCCCGCCCCGGCCAGCATGAGCACCAGGAAAAAATCCACCATGGAGGCCACGGTGGTTTCGGACTGGCCCACCCCCACCGTCTCGACGATCATGACATCGAATCCGGCCGCCTCGCAAGCGATCATGGTCTCCCGCGTCTTGCGGGCCACCCCTCCCAGGGTGCCACCCGAGGGGCTGGGCCGGATGTAGGCCTCGGATTGAACGGCCAACTGCTCCATGCGGGTTTTGTCGGCCATGATGCTGCCGCCGCTGCGGGTGGAGCTGGGATCGACCGCCAGTACCGCCACCTTGTGACCCTTGCGGATCAGAAACATGCCCAGGATTTCGATAAAGGTGCTCTTGCCCACACCGGGGACCCCCGTAATGCCCAGGCGGACGGCCCGACCGCTATGGGGCCGCAGGCGGCTGACAACCTCCCGGGCCGTTTCCTTGTGGGTATCGAGGGCGCTTTCGATCAAGGTGATCGTTTTGGATAAAAGGCGTCGATTCCCTTCTAAAACACCTTCGACATATTGATCCGCAGCGACCCGTTTCAATGGCCGCGCTCCAGGGCATTGAGCATTCGATTGGCCGATTCCGGTATGGGCGTTCCGGGCCCGAAAACCCCGGACACGCCCTGCGCTTCAAGGAAACCATAGTCCTTGGGGGGAATAACGCCGCCCACGAATACCAGGACGTCCTCGCCGCCCAGTTTGCGCAACGCTTCGATGAGCCCGGGCACGAGGGTCTTGTGCCCCGCCGCCAGACTGGAGGCCCCCACCATGTGAACGTCGTTCTCGATAGCCATTTTGGCGGCCTCTTCCGGTGTCTGGAACATGGGGCTGATATCCACGTCGAACCCCAGATCCGCCAGGGCCGTGGCCACCACTTTGAAGCCGCGGTCGTGACCGTCCTGACCCATTTTGGTCATTAAAATGCGCGGACGCCGCCCTTCCCGGGCGGCAAAATCTTCGGTGCGCTTGCGCAGGGAGGCAATGATTTCACTGTCCCCGAATTCGGCGGCATAAACGCCGGAAATGCACTGGGTGGTGGCCACATAGCGATCGAAGACCTTTTCGATCGCATCGGATACTTCGCCCACGGTGGCCCGGGCGCGCACGGCCTCGATGCTGGCGGCCATGAGATTGGCCCCGCTGGCGGCCGCCTGGGTGACAGCCTCGAGCGAGCGGCGGACCTCGTCGTTATTCCGTTGGGCTTTGATTTCTTCCAGGCGGGCCACCTGTTCGTCACGCACCGTACTGGGAACTTCGAGCACGTCTAACGGTTCCTCGTCCGGAAGCTGAAACTTGTTGACCCCCACGATTATGTCGGCCCCCTGATCGATACGGGCCTGGCGGCGGGCGGCCGACTCTTCGATCCGCATTTTGGGCATGCCGGTCTCGATGGCCTTGGCCATGCCGCCCAGCGCTTCCACCTCGCTGATAATTTTTTCGGCCTCGCGGTACAGGCTGGCCGTGAGGGCTTCCACATAGTAGGAACCGGCCAGCGGATCGATCGCATGGCAGACCTGGCTTTCATGCTGAACGATCAACTGGGTGTTGCGGGCGATGCGGGACGAGGAATCGGGGGGCAGGCCCCCGGCCTCGCCAA
>JAERRP010000243.1 GCA_016735415.1 Desulfobacterales bacterium
CGTGTGTGCAATTGGCATCTGGGTCGCCAAGTGCAGGGTATACTTTTTCTTTACAGTCTCCGCAAATCCTGCTGACGGAAAACTCCAAATGATGACCAGTCCCATAATCGGTAGTAAAATAGCCAATCTTTTCATTGTATACCTCCTGGAGCTTTAGGTTAATTGTCCATTACCAGTTTCGAAAATAACTAACGGGTAATCACCTCCTTCCGTATGCTTGCTTTTTAACAATAATTATTTTGCTCTTGGAATCATTCTTCAAAAATCCGTAGAACCTTACGGATTTTTCATAGTAACGACTGTGTTTCTTCTTTAAAAAAGAGAGCAAATCCGACCCTATCTATCTAATTTTACATTTTCACGAATGAAATTTACTATATCGTCAATATCGGATTCAGCTCCAAACACACCATCCACGCCCATTTCCTTGAGCTTAGGAAAATCTTCCTCTGGAATTGTCCCCCCGATTATAACCAGCGGACCATGTAACCCCCGCTTATCACTTTCAGCAAAATATTTTTTTGTGAGCCCAAGATGGCTTCCTGACAGAATGCTCATTCCGACCACATCCACATCTTCATGAAGCGCGGCTACAACGATCTGTGGTATCTTCTGGTGCAGCCCGGTATAAATGACTTCCATTCCTGCATCCCTGAATGCTCTTGCCAGAAATTTGGCACCTCGATCATGGCCATCAAGACCGGGCTTTGCCAGCAACACCTTGATGCTCCGCTTGCTCATAATACTTCTCCTTTAAAACAAATAAAGTAACTGGGGTATGCATTTTGCTCTACTAAATGAGACAAAACTATCTTGATTGGCGGTATTTCCTGGAATCGCAAAAAAGCTTTTATAAAAATTATTTGGCCCTGACAATTTTCAAGGCTTCTTCGCCTTCACTTTTACCAACAGTATCAATCCACCAACTATATGTCTGGGAAAGACAATTCCGAAAGTCATCTTTTTCCTTATTATTGAGGTTGATGACCTCTATATTCTTAAACCTTGTTTCGAACAAATTTTTGGTATATTTGGTCGTGGTTTCATACATATTTGTTTCATATTTTCTGGCCGCCTCCATCATGATTTTGCGAACATTTTCCGGCCAGCTCTCCCAGCGCTTTTGGGTAGTCAATATGAGTACATGCATGTTGCCGAAAGAACCTACGGTACAATACTTCAAAATTTCATCCAATCTCCGACCCGCAATTGTTCCGGAATAGGCCATTATGCCGTCAACGAGCCCCCGTTTGAGTGCCATATAAGCCTCGGCGGAAGGCATTCTTACCGGAGACGAACCAAAAGTAGTCGCTGTCTTGGAATCAATTTTCCCCGAAACCCTCATACGCAGGCCGTTCATATCCCCAGGTGTTCTCACGGGCTTTTTAACCGTCCAGATATATTCCGTGGGAACATTGCCAATGGCCAGCAGGGCCATTCCCTTTTCTTTCAATTTTTTGCGTAAAAAATCGGAAGTCGGTGTTCCAAGCCTGTTTTTTTCATATCTTTCCGCCTCGCTGTTATAAAGCAACGGCAGTTGGACAGCGCCTAGGATCGGATATGTTCCGCTGATATACGCATCGGTCTGAAAAATAATGTCGGCTGTGCCCGCCTGGACGCCCGATAGCAATTCTTTTGCCTTGAGAAGAGTTCCCGAATGGTACAAGTCGATCTGCACGCTTCCTTTACCATGCTTATTTACATCCTCGACAAATTTAGGAATTGCGGGGAATATCCCCTTATAGACCGGGGGCAGATAGGTGGCGGAGACCAGCTTTAGTTCCTCATCAGCTCCCGCGTCGGGAGAAGCCGCCGGAAGCATCATAAATCCCGTTATAAGGAAAAAAGTCATAAAAATTTTTGTAACTACATTAACCCCTGAAAAAATAGTCTTATGCATGTTTTGCTCCTTTCATGTCGTATGAATCATGCCTCTCGATTATAGTTTCTATCCATATGAGAGATCGATGTTCCCTATCGGTTCCTACGCTGCTCTACGGGCAGGTTCTCGGATTTGGATGTTTGGATTTTACCAGAAAACCCGTCTTCCAGGAAACGGCGCCAAACAATCGCCCGTGCCTACTGTTCACGGATAATTTGCAAGGCCTCTTCACCACCCTCTTTTCCCACCAAGTCGATCCACCATTCGTAAATTCCTCCCATGTTTTTTTGAAACTCTTTTTTCTCATTTTCTGTCAGCATGATTACTTCGGTATCCTTGAGTTTGGTTTCAAAGTAAGCGTCGTTCACTTTTTTGCATGTCTCATAGAAATCGGTCTCATAGCGTTTACCACCTTCGGAAAGAATTTTGCGAACATTTTCAGGCCAGCTTTCCCAACGCTTTTGGGTGGTCATTAAAATTACGCCATAGCAGCCGAACGGAGCCTTTGTACAATAATGGAGCATATCCTCCATTTTCCGACCGGCAACGGTCCCGGGATAACTGAGCAGGCCGTCTACGATTCCCCTTTTGAGGGCCATATATGTTTCAGACGAAGGCAACCTGACAGGCGATGCGCCCAGTGCAGCCACTGTTTTGGAATCAATTTTTCCAGAAACTCTTAACCGCATACCCTTCATGTCGGAAGGTTTTTTAATTGGTTTTTTCACTGTCCATATATATTCCATGAGAGGTACTCCATACCCCAGTGTATGTATTCCTTTGTCCTCCAGATTTTTATAAAGGTAATTGGAGATTGGCATTCCCAGTTTGATTTTTTCAAATCTGTCGGCGGTGTTCTTGAAAATCAAAGGAAGCTGA
>JAERRP010000388.1 GCA_016735415.1 Desulfobacterales bacterium
GATGAAGAAAATTGAGAGGGACAGGAACAAGAGGATCAGGCCTAGGCCCGCCGCCTTGGCAAAATCGAGCTGGGCTCCGGCGATGGAAAAATATATCTCCGTGGAAAGCACGTCATATTCCCCGCCGAGCACCAGGGGGTTGCCGAAGTCCGCCGCCGAAGAGATCATCCCCAACAGGAAGGCGTTGGCGATAGCCGGTCTGAGCAGGGGCAGCGTCACGTTCCACAGTGTTCCCCAACGGCTGGCGCGCATGGTCAGCGAGGCTTCTTCCATGGCCGGATTGATGGAGGACAGCATACCGCTGATGATCATGTAGCTGACCGGCGTCAAGGAGAGGGTCTGGGCCAGAAAAATACCCAGAAAACCATAGATATAGCCGGAGCGTGCGAAAATGCCCTGGGCGCCTGGAGACGTAAACAGGCCGGCCGGACCGAACAGATACATCAGCCCGTCGTTAACCATGCCGGCCCGCCCGAAAATCAGGATCAAGGACATGCCCACCACGAAGGGCGGCGTAATGATCGGCAGGATGTAAAACACCCGTATGAGATACCTCAGCCGCGTGGTGGCCCGCACCGAATAGAGCGCGAAGATGAGGCCGAACACGGTGGTGGCCAGGCCGACCGTGAACGCCAGGGTCAGGGTGTTCCAGATGACGCGTCCCACGCCGAACGATGTTATGATTTGGAAGAACTGGAGGGGTACGAAGGCATTGGCTTTATCGAAAAGCACATGGCGGAAAATTTCCCAGACCGGGAAAAAGATAAAGGCCGCCACCATGAAAACGACAAAGATTACAGCCCCGGCGATGAAGGTATCGCCCCGCTGGAATCCGAGCTCGGAAATGCCGATGGCGAACAGCGCCGCCTGGCACATGATCACCACCGCGGCGCCAAGTCCCATGGAGGTCCCGGTCGTGATGAAGCTGAACAGCAGTCCCCCGATGGCCAGCCCCGTGACGACCGTGAAGAGCCAGCCGGATCTTTTTCCCGGCAACCTGATCCAGGCGAAAGGAATTAGAAGCGTGAGCAATACCGGAAACGCCAGGGTGGATTTATTGAATTTCCACGCCAGGGCGTCCCGCCACTCGTCCATGGTGAAGTCGGTGATGCCGTATTCAAGGGCAATCCACGGCAGGAACCCGTAGGCCGCCAAGGCGATCAATACCCAGGAGAGAACGACCCAGGGGCCGATCTCTCCCGGTACATTGTTGCTTTTGGTGTTCATGGCATCAAGCGATGTCCGCCTTAGCGGCTATCGTTTAACCGGCTTGACCTCTTTGGCCCAGCGGTCGATCAAGTGGGAGCGCATATCCTCGGAGCCGTACTTAACGAAGTCATATTCGATGAGTTTGACCTGGTCCAGCCGTATGGCCTCTTTGGGGACATTGGCGTTCACATTGGTCGGAACCTGGAACATCTTCACGCGCTGCGGCACTTCCTGGCCTTCCGCGCTCAGCATGAAGTCGATGAATTTTTTGGCATTTTCCATATTCCGGGCGCCCTTGATGATGCTGAGGCCGCCGATTTCATATCCGGTGCCCTCGGAGGGGACCACCAGTTCCAGTGGAAAACCATTGGCTTTCTGGAGAGCGTGATCGTGCAGGAAGCCGATGCCGATCATGGTTTCGCCGCGGGCGGCAGCCTTGCCGGGTGCGGAACCGGATTTGGTGTACTGATTCACGTTCTGGTGCAGTTTGGCCAGATATATGAAAGCCTCGTCCTCGCCCTTGAGTTGCACCATGGTGGCCAGAACGGTGTAGGCCGTGCCGGAGCTCTGGGGACTGGCCACCTGAACCAGGCCCTTGTATTCAGGTTTGGTCAGGTCTTCCCAGGATCGGGGCATGGGAAGGTTCTTTTCCTTGAGAACATCGGTGTTGACCGAGTAGCCCAGCACGCCCGCATACACGCCGGCACTGTGATGCTGCTTGCTGGTGGCCGGGTTCTTGAATTCTTCACCGATTTCCTTCAGCATGGGCGATTCGTAGGGTTCCAGCAGGCCGTTGACGCCGGCCTGGGAATGGGGATCCAGCGTTCCGGCATACCAGACGTCGCCTTTGGGGTTGTCCTTTTCGGCCAGAATTTTGGCGTAGGTGGAGCCCGAGCCCGATCGTGTCATCTGCACTTTGACATCGTACTTCTGGGCGAATTCGTCGGCCACCGCCTGGCAGGCAAACGGTTCGTTGGAACAATAAATGACCAGTCGTCCTGCAGCGAACGCACTGGCCGCAGAGACAAGAATGAACATTACGACAATACCCAGGGTTAACCGTTTCATGATCCACTCCTTTCCCATTTTCCCGTTATTGATGGTCCGGCTCGCGGTACCAATCACAATACCGGGATGAGCCGCACAGTGCTGCAAGCCTCTGAGGGCTCGCGAAAACATGGTAGCAAGGCGCCGTCTTCATTCGCCCGGTTATTTCATAGTGTCCGTCCAGAAATGGTCTTTTTTGCCCTGATCGGCGTTCTCCGCGG
>JAERRP010000464.1 GCA_016735415.1 Desulfobacterales bacterium
GATATCCCCGTTTGCCCACAATAACCGGCCCAATGCTTGCATGTAAAAAGGGGATTCCGACCAGGCAATCCAGCAAGCCGCCGGGGCGGTCGAATTAGGCTACGAGGTGGCCCTGCAGATCATGGAAGAGCTGGCCGATCATCGCTAAGCGGATGCCATAAGGCCGCTAAGCCATGGATATTCGTTTCTCCATTGCCGGGCGTGCAGGCAGGGTGGACGCGGACCATCCCATATGGACGGAAGTCCTGTCGATGCCGGTTCGCAGCGTTCCGGCCGACCAGGGGAAAGCTGCCGCCATCACCCACGGCGAATATTTCCAGGCCATCCAAACCTATTTTCAAAATGAAGGCGGCCTGCATTTGCGCTCCGCCCTGCAGGGGCTTGATCCGGAGGCTTCATCCCTTCCCGTCCCTGAGCGGATTGACGTCGTTCTCGAAAAACACGGCGAGTTCTACCACCCGGCCCGCATCCGGACCACCTCTCCTGGAAGATCGCGCCCATTTGTTTTGAATGTGGCGGCAACACCCACGGGATTTAAATGGATGGATAATGAAATCGAAGCCTTAAGGCAGGTTTTGCCGCGGCTTCCAGAGGGATCGGTACCGCGTGTATACGGCCGTGGGGGTGCGGAAAGCGCCAACGGTGTGCGCTTCCGCATGTTTCTGGCGGACTGGTTTGAGGGTTTCCACGAATTTCATCTCGCGGTCGATCCACGGGATGGCGCGCAGAAAATCGTCGTCTGGGATAACCGGCCGACCCCCTTTTTCCTGCCAGCGAATCTTACAAAGGATGTCTATTATCAGACCGCCTTTTTACTGGCCCGGGCCTACGATCCCCGGACCACCCGGCAGATCTATCCCTGGCATCATGCCTCGGGCGACTTTGTCTTGCGGCACCTTGAAGAGGGTCTGGAGCTGAAACTGATATCGGTGCGTCAGTATGCTTCCACCCTGGCGGTGGAAGGCGGGCAGGCCCCGGATGAAGAATCCCGCCAAATGGCCGCCATGGTTTTTTTCGCCAATCTCACCCTGCGGAATCGCATCGACCGTTTCGACGGAACCGGTAAGATGGCCTGGGCCGGCGATGCGGCCGTTGCGCCGACCGTTGCCGGTTTCAGACAGGCCCTGACCGATTCGCAGATCGATGCCCTGCGGGGTCTGCTGGCGAACTACGATACGGATGACTGGATCGCGCTTCTGACAGCGGTGGGCGCGCAGTATCTTTTGATGCCGGTGGAAAAAGCGCTCCTTGCCCGCCACACCGCATCACATGCCGTTTGCCTGCTGGAAGCGATCCAGCGGGAATTCCACGTCTGATCCCTCGTCCGAACGGAAAAACACAAGATAGAGTGGTTCTAATTCAAAAATTATCAAGATATTCGAATACAACCTGGCGGTGGACCTTAACCGCCGCAACCATGCTTTTTTATTGACAAGAATGCCGTTTAATTCTAAATAAGACGACTTAATGATCCGCCAAAAATGTGCCCTTAGTGCCCTTAGAAACGCATCAATATATATACGCTAAATCGATATTGAGAGGAGGTGAAGGAAACAGGCTTTTAGGAGGAGAGGAAATTGATTGCGAATAAGTCCGGGTAGTTTATTAATTTTATAACTGGAGGTAAGACGATGGCAAAACACGCAACTCCTTTGTTGGACCAGCTTGAAACTGGGCCGTGGCCCAGCTTCGTGTCCGACTTGAAGCAGCAAGCCGAAGTTCGCGCCAAAAACGAGGCTAACGTCGAATTTCAGATTCCCCAGGACGTCGTGGAAGACCTGTTGGGAGTTTTAGAGCTCTCTTACGAAGACGGCACCACCCACTGGAAACATGGCGGCATCGTGGGGGTCTTCGGCTACGGCGGCGGCGTCATCGGCCGCTACTGCGACCAGCCCGGTAATTTCCCGGGGGTGGCCCATTTTCACACCATGCGCGTGAATCATCCGGGCGGTAAATTTTACACCACCGAATACCTGCGCCAGCTCTGCGACCTGTGGGATTTCCGCGGCAGCGGCATCACCAACATGCACGGCTCCACCGGGGACATTATTTTTCTGGGGACCACCACCCCCCAGCTGGAAGAAATTTTCTACGAGCTGACGCATACATTCAACCAGGACCTCGGCGGTTCCGGCTCCAACCTGCGGACCCCGGCGGACTGCGTGGGTGCGGCCCGCTGTGAATATGCCTGCTACGACACCCAGGCGCTGTGCTACACCCTGACCCAGGAATACCAGGACGAACTCCATCGTCCGGCCTTCCCCTACAAATTCAAGTTCAAGTTCGACGGCTGCCCCAACTGCTGCGTGGCCTCCATTGCCCGGTCCGATATGTCTTTCATCGGCACCTGGAAAGACGACATCAGAATCGACCAGGAAGCGGTCCAGGCATACATCGGCGGCGAATTTCCGTCCAACGCCGGTGCCCACTCCGGTCGCGACTGGGGTCCGTTCGATATCCAGAAGGAAGTCATCGACCTCTGCCCCACCGACTGCATGTGGATGGAAGACGGCAAGTTGAAGATCGACACCAAGGAATGTACCCGCTGCATGCACTGCATCAACGTCATGCCGCGTGCCCTTAGGATCGGCGACGACCGCGGCCTGTCCATCCTGGTCGGTGCCAAGGCCCCCATCCTCGACGGTGCCCAGATGGGCTCCCTGCTGGTTCCCTTCATAAAAGCGGATGATCCCTACGACGAAATCAAGGAAGTCATCGAATCGATCTGGGACTGGTGGATGGAAGAAGGTAAAAACCGCGAACGTCTCGGTGAGCTCATCAAACGTCAGGGCTTCCAGAAACTGCTGAAAATGACCAATATCAAACCGGTCCCGCAGCACATTCTGGAACCGCGCTCCAACCCCTACATCTTCTGGAATGAAGACGAAGTTGAAGGCGGCTGGGACCGTGACATCAATGAGTACCGCAAACATCATCAGAGATAAGGGGGACGCATCATGGCATTTGTTTCTTCAGGTTACAATCCTGACAAACCGATGGAAAACCGGATCACCGACATCGGTCCGCGCAAATACGACGAGTTCTATCCGCCCGTTATTGCCAAGAACAAGGGCAAATGGCTGTATCACGAATATCTGAGACCGGGTGTGCTGGTTCACGTGGCCGAATCCGGCGACGAGGTTTACACGGTCCGTTGCGGCGGTGCCCGCCTCATGAGCACCACCCACATCCGCGAGATCTGCGAGATCGCCGAAAAACACTGCGACGGCCATATACGCTTCACCACCCGCAACAACATCGAGTTCATGGTGGACAACAAGGGTAAAGTCGACCCCCTGGTTCAGGATCTGGAAAGCCGCAAGTTTGACGGCGGCAGCTTCAAGTTCCCGATCGGCGGTACCGGTTCCGGTGTCTCCAATATCATTCACACCCAGGGCTGGATCCACTGCCACACCCCGGCGACCGACGCGTCCGGGACGGGCAAGTCCACGATGGACGAAGTTTTCGCCGACTTCCAGGACCATCGCATGCCGGCGCATCTGCGCATTTCCATGGCCTGCTGCCTGAACATGTGCGGCGCCGTGCACTGCTCGGATATCGCCATCCTCGGCTACCATCGCAAACCGCCGATGCTGGATCATGAATATCTGGACAAGATGTGCGAAGTCCCCCTGGCGATTGCCGCCTGCCCCACGGCCGCCATTCGTCCGGCCAAGGTGGAAGTCGAGGGCAAGAAACTGAACAGTGTGGCCGTGAAAAACGAGCGCTGCATGTTCTGTGGCAACTGCTACACCATGTGTCCCTCCATGCCGCTTTCCGACAAGGAAGGTGACGGTATTGTCCTGATGGTCGGCGGCAAGGTGTCCAACCGTATCAGCATGCCGAAGTTTTCCAAAGTTGTTGTGGCCTTCCAGCCCAACAACACCCCGCGCTGGCCGGAAATGACCGCCGTTATCAAGAATATCATCAAGGTCTATGCGGGCGAAGCCAATAAATACGAGCGTCTGGGTGAGTGGGCCGAACGTATCGGCTGGGAGCGTTTCTTCGAGAAATGCGATCTGGAGTTTACCCATCACCTGATCGATGACTTCCGTGATCCGGCTTATTACACCTGGCGTCAGTCGAGTCAGTTCAAATTCTAAGCCAGTCACAAAGACAGCCCGTTAATAGCCGGAGCACGCCCGTTGAGGGGGTGTTCCGGCACTGCATGAAAGAAGGAACATCATGGCAATGGACTACGAAGAGGCCAAAACCAAAATCGTTACAGCGCTGACCAAGAAGCTCAAAGTCAAGAGCAAGTTCTACTTCAACGATTTGTCCAAGATCCTTGAGATGAAGCCGCGCGAGGCCAAGAAATTCGTGAACAAGCTCGTGGAAGAGGGTGTTCTGGAATACTGGTCCAGCGGCAGCACGTCCATGTACGGAATGCCGGGCACCGGTAAGCAGGCCTCGGCGGAACACGAAGATTAATTTCCCCCCAGCGGGAAGCTTATTTCGATCGTCAAATCGGCGGCCATCGATGGCTGTCCGTTTTTGGCAGGCTTTATTTACAGGCGAAAGGCGGAGGGATTGCTCCCGCCTTTCGCCTTTGTGCTTGGCACGGGACGAATCGTTTCGGGGTTGCGGTCCT
>JAERRP010000539.1 GCA_016735415.1 Desulfobacterales bacterium
TCTCACCCACACTCAGTCTCCGCTCATTGTTCCTTATAAATGGCCACATCGCGGGCCATATTTTTCTTTTCGCCCTTTCGGGATAATATTTCCAATGCATACCACGGAATGAATAGAGATAACCCGGAGGCGATTAACACAGCCGTGCTCGATTTCTTGGCAATTGATTCTAAAAGCGCTTCTTCAACATCGTATTGATTTCCTCTGGATAGGCCATGCACAGGGTTTCGTTGAATAGGTTGCGAAGGGCGCCAATATCCGGTGTGCCCAAGGTCTGATTGAAGAAGGTACGGGGTGAGAAGAGCAGGTGGAATCGAAAATCGTCATCGGTCTTAGCACCAGTGAAAAAGTTCATGTTGAAACTGTATATACCCATTTGGTCATACTCAGCCATCAACTTGGATAGACCGATGGAGATATCCATCAGGTCTTGGTCTGTAAGGTCAAGGGTGCATCGGGTGTCTTCCACCACGGCCAGAACATCGCCGGCAACACCCATGGGGGCGAATGCGGTCATCCAGTGAATGCGGCCGATCTGCCCCAGATACCGTTCACCCGATTTTCTTTCGGCATTCACTAAGTCATCCCAGTAGTTAGACCCCGTATCGTCTATATATCGTCTGGACGCTTCAAGTTCTTGGCGCATCAGGTTGGGTGCGGATGATGTGGAAAAGACTTGCAGGTGTGGATGGATCAGGGAACTTCCGGCTGGTGGCATGTAGTTCCAGTTGATGATGGGGTATACGGCCTCCGGGTGACCTGAGTCATGAACCCGCCGGAAAAAATCCAGGACAAATCCAAATGCTGATGCCATGTGGGTCGGCTCGAAACCCGTCATTGGGATGTAGTGTCGAGCACCGAAGGTGGCCACTGCACCGATACTGTCATAGGGAGCGATATTGGGAAAAATTACCATGTCGTCTTTTTGCAGGCGGCCTTCAGAAATCAGATCATCCGGAAAGCACGGGGTTACCGACAATACTTTATCCTCGCAGAATGGACACCAATCGTCAGTGCCGGCAACAAGTGTTTCGAAATCGGGCTTTTCCCATTGCAACGCCATGAAATGGCAGATCCGAGCGGTTCTTCCGGTCAACGGGTCAATGCGAATTTCACTGGGGATGCGCCGTTGGACCATATCCTTCTGGGGATTTAGCAAGATGGTTTCTTTCTTGATAACTTGGAATTTCATCGCACCTCCTCATCTGAATGCGTGGTAAAATGATGTTTGGGCCATTAAGGGTAACGTCTATGTTTTTATGCGTTTCCATAGTCACCACACAGAAAAGCAAAAGATTCTCAATGCTGAAACAAGCGGCATTTATTGCATCGGGCTCAGACAATGATGCCCTAAATATGCTGTCATATTATTCAGTGCCGGCGCAGGTGGGTGGTGTTGGTGTAATGCTGGTATAATTTGGTATTACGGAAAACCTGAAAAATCAAGACATGTCTCAAAATAACCTTTTAAATAATATTCACCCTGATGTCAAAAAACAGTAAACACCGGATCATCCATATTGGCTATGGATAAGGAACGTTTCCCTGCTTCGATCTCCTTGATCATGGCCACCACCGCCTGGTTGACCGGAACGGGCACAGCGTACTCCGCGGCCCGGTCGCAGATGTAGCCGTTCAGGTAATCGATCTCCGTGGGGCGGCCTCGTTCCAAGGACTGCAGGCTGGAAGACCGGATGCGACGGTATTTGAAGCCGATGAGGCGGATGACGAGGTGGCGCTTGAACTGCTTTAACAGCCCGTTGCCGGAAAGAAAATCGTAGTAGTCCAGTTTGCCGCCGGTGGCGGGCTCCACCCGGATGCCCATGGCGTTGGCCACGGTTAGGGCCTCCTGCATCAGGGTGATGAAGACGCTGCGGATCTTGCGCGCGGCCAGCAATTTACCCAAGGTCTCGCCGGTGATGGCCCCCAGCGTGTTGATGCAGGCGTTGATCATCAGCTTGGAGTAGAGTTCCCCCATGATGTTGTCGGAAATGCGGGTCGGCTGAACCACTTCCAGCATGGGACGGATTGTTTCGAGGCGCTCGTCGGGCCGGTGATCGATATGGCCGAGGGTAAACTCCCCATCCGAGGTCACCTCGATTTTTCCGGGGCCGCTGTGGGTCGCCCCCCAGCCCACGACGCAGCCGATCACCCGCTCCCGGCCCAGGACTTCCGCCAGGGCATCTTCACTGATGCCGTTCTGCAGCGAGACCACGACGGATTTTGAATGCAGAAAGGGTAAAAGTCCCCGGGCCACGGCCACGCAATCATTGGCTTTGGTGGCATGGAAGACGATATCGAGATCTTCGGGAAGGTCCGCCACCGTCAGAACGGCCCGCAGCTGCACGGTGTGCGTCCCTTTCAACCCGGTGACTTCGAGACCCGGTGCGCGTCCCCTGCGCCAGAAAATAATAAGGGACAGGTACTTTACGTTGTCTCCGATTCAGCAAAATAGCCTGGCTCCTAAATTAGAGAAGCCATTATTGTATCCGCTCGCAAAAGTTGATATTTCAAAAAAGCGGCGCTTGCTTTTGTATGGTCGAATCGGAAACTGTGCCGTTTATATATTACAAAGGGTGCTATTGCCATGCCCATCCAGACGACCACTATCGGCGCTTATCCCAAGCCGGAATATGTACCCATACCGGACTGGTTCCGCGCAGAAAGCACCGTTGCCGAAGATCCTACCAAAGCCTTTGACAATTGTAAGGAATGTCACGGCCCGCAAGTCGAGGAATTGCTGGACCGGGCGACGCGCGAAGTGGTCCTGGAACAGGTGCGGCTCGGCATCGATATCCCCACTGACGGAGAGATCCGCCGCGAAAATTACATCCACTACCAATGCCGGAATATGGGGGGAATCGACTTTGCCCACCTGACCCGGAAAGCCATGCGAGACAAACAATGGGTGTCCGCCGTGCCCACCATCCACGGGCCTGTTGAGGCCGGCGCCGGATTGCTTGTCCGCAATTGGCGGGTGGCCCAGGCCGTAACCGAACGGCCGGTAAAAATTACGCTGCCAGGGCCTTTGACAATCATCGATTCAACCTACAATTCTTTTTACGAAGATGAGCGCAAGCTTGCCGCCGATTTGGCCGCCGCCTTAAATGTTGAAGTTCGTAGATTGGCAAGGGCGGGATGCCGCTGGATCCAGGTCGATGAACCCATATTCGCCCGGGAGCCGGATAGGGCTCTGGCCTTCGGCATCGAGAATGTTGAACGCTGTTTTTACGGTATACCGGCCGAAGTAAACCGGACAATTCACATATGTTGCGGTTATCCGGACCGCGTCGACAGCACCCAATATCAGAAAGCCCCCTCGGAAAACTACTTCCGTCTTGCTCCAGCTCTGGACGAAGCGGACTTGGACGTAATTTCATTAGAAGATGCCCACCGACCCAACGACCTGTCTCTGCTCGAGCTGTTTCAACACAGTACCATCATTTTGGGAGTGATCGGGATTGCACGCTCCCGCATCGAATCTGTCCACGAAATCGCTGTACGACTTCAGCAGGCCATGGAACACATCGACCCGGAGCGCTTGTTGGCTGCACCGGACTGCGGGCTGGGGATGCTGAGCCGTCGGCAAGTTAGCGCTAAACTTGCAAACATGACTCAAGCAGCACAGCTTGTATAAGCCTCACTTCCAAAGTCCATCAATCCGAATCGGTATACCGTTCTCCGACCGGTATTTTCTCCCCCGGCCGCCAGGTGGAAACGTCTTTCAGGTGCACCAGATCCTTCGGCCGAACCCGTTGCTCGCTCCACACGATGCGCGCATGGCATTCCCAGACCCTTTTCCCCAGTTGTTTCATTCGCTTTTCCAGGGCCCTCTCGGCTGTTTCCCTGCTTTTATGCACGGAAAGGACTTCCTTCAAGGGTTGCCTGGCGTCGTTTTCGTCATAGATGAGGGCGTACATGGTTCACCTCCTTTGGTTCTCAAAGTAAGCGGCGGCGCTCATTAATCCGGCAGGGAGGTGGGCCACGGTTTAAAAAATTTAAGGTAGTAGAATTTCGTCGGTTGAGGTTGCAACAAGGCTCAATATCATTGCGCCTGACCGGCACCGGCTCAGGTGGAAAAGAAATAGGCGGAAGGCATAGAAACAGGCAGCACTGGCTCGCAGCCGACTTGGATTTCCTGCATAACCTACTATAATACCAGTGTTTTTAGTGTCAATACGGGCACTCCGGCAGCAATGATGCGAACTTGAGGGGGCATAGTAGATGTCAAGCAGTCGGCGTGCTTCTTCAGGAACATTCTCAAGTTATTCGTCGTCGTTCAGGTTTAATCTGACAGTTGCCGATTCTTATTCCATTTCTGAACCAGCTGCAAAACGTTTTTCGATTCGGATCGCCTGGCAGGCAATCGCGCAAGGCATCCCTGCGGGGTAAAGGCGGCCGCGTCAGATCTTGCGTTTCGGCGGCGATAAAGGATATGAAACGCCCTCAGGGGGGATGAATACGTCCCGGCCCGAAATGAATTTCGGTCCAACAATTAATGCGGAGCGCCGATGAAAACATCTGATGGGGAGTTTGCCCCGCCGCTGCGGGTTGCCTGGATGGTCTGGGGGCTGGGAGCCCTGTTTTATCTGATGGGCTTTTTTCAACGCGTGGCACCGGCCGTGATGACCGATGCGCTCATGCGCGAATTCCAGATCGGGGCCGCGGCCCTGGGGAACCTTTCAGCACTTTATTTCTACAGTTATGTGGCCATGCAGATTCCCACGGGCATCATGGCCGATGGGTGGGGACCGCGGCGCCTGCTGAGCCTGGGAGCGCTCGTCGCGGCCAGCGGCACCCTCATATTTGCGCTGGCGCCCGGATTTGCACTGGTCGGCCTGGGGCGTTTTCTGATCGGCGGTTCGGTGGCCGTGGCCTTTGTGGGGTGTCTGCAACTGGCCAACAACTGGTTTCCACCCCGGCTCTACGGCATGGTGGCCGGTATGGCCCTGTTTGTCGGCATCATCGGCGCCGTCTGCGCCGGTCCGCCGCTGCGGCTGTGCGTCAACGCGTTCGGTTGGCGCCCCACCATCCTGGTGTCCGGCCTGGCAACTTTCGCCATCGCTGCGGCCATCTGGATTCTGGTGCGGGACCATCCGCATGAAAAAGGCTACGCCGGACGGGAAGCGCCGGCGGCGGACCGAGCGCCCGCGAAGCGCCCCCCGGTGCTGGCCGGTATACGGGAAGTCCTGCATTATCCCAATACCATTTTACTCTTTCTCATCCCCGGCGGCGTGGTCGGACCGGTGCTGGCTTTTTCGGGCTTGTGGGGCGTCCCCTTCCTGGTGACCCACTATGGATTGAGTCCCACCCGGGCCTCCACCCTGACCACCGCCCTGCTGGTGGCCTGGGCGGTCGGGGGTCCTGTTTGCGGCTGGCTCTCGGATCGCACCGGACGCCGCAAACCGCTCTATATCGGAGGCTGCCTTCTGGCCCTGGTCTGCTGGATGCTCATGGTCTATACCCCGAACCTGCCCCTGCCGGCCCTCACGGCGCTCCTGATGCTGGCGGGCCTCGGCTCCGGCTGCATGATCATCAGCTTTGCCTTTGCGAAAGAATCGGTACCGGCCAACCTCTCCGGCACCGTCACCGGGGTAACCAACATGGGGGTCATGATGGGCCCCATGCTGCTGCAGCCGGCCATCGGCTGGATGCTCGACCGGCACTGGCACGGTGCGCTTGAGGGCGGCATCCGGGTTTACAGCCTGGAGGCCTATCGGGCCGGCTTCAGTCTGATGATCGCGTGGGCGGCCCTGGCCGTCGTTCTCCTGGTCTTCACGCGCGAAACGTTTGGCCGGACGCCCGCCTGAACATCATGGACAAGCGCCGGCGGATGCCATTGCTTCCAGGCCGATCCTGCTTTGATCAGCCCTTCCGTCCAACGCAGGGTCTTATCCCGTCCACAGGGTCCATGACCGGATATCCTTGCATCTTGCAGTCCCGGTGATTAATATTTCGGCACCATGAAATCACACAATGAGAAAATACCCAACCCGGCGGAAATCGAAAAAGAGATCGGCGAATTCCTTTCCAAAAAGTTCGGTCAGAACGTGAAGGTGGTCTCGCCCCTGATGGTCACGGATGCGGATAAACTGGGCACTTCCGACAAGGCCCCTGACAACAAATCCAAAATCCACTTCGACCTCAAACCCGAAGATTTGATCGCCTATCTGGACCGCTATATCGTACGACAGGACGAGGCCAAGGCCGTCCTGGCCACCAAGATCTGCACCCATTTCAACCGCATCACCCACGCCCGGCGGGAAGGGGATGTCGCGCGCGATATTGTGGGCCGCATCAAGAACAATGTCCTGCTGGTGGGCCCCACCGGTGTGGGCAAAACCTATATCGTCAAGCTGATCGCCAAACGCATCGGCGTGCCTTTCGTCAAGGGGGATGCCACCAAGTTCAGCGAAACCGGCTACGTGGGCGGCGATGTGGAGGATCTGGTGCGCGATCTGGTACGGGAGGCCAACGACGATATCGAACTGGCCCAGAATGGTATCATTTACATCGACGAGATCGACAAGATCGCCGGTTCCCGGAATATCCTCGGGGCGGATGTATCCCGTTCGGGTGTCCAGCGGGCCCTTCTCAAACCCATGGAAGAAACCGAAGTCGATCTGAAAGTGCCCCACGACCCGATTTCCATGATCCAGGAAATAGAACGCTTTCGTAAAACCGGCAAAAAGGAAAAGCGCTCGGTCAACACCGGCAATATCCTGTTTATCATGAGCGGGGCCTTCAACGAACTGGAGGAAATCATCCGCCGGCGGGTGGCCCGTCAGGGCATCGGTTTCGGCGCCGAACTGAAAACCAGCCGGCCGCAGACGGCCATCCTCCAGAAACTCAAATCCGAGGATCTGATCGCGTTCGGCTTCGAATCCGAATTCGTGGGGCGGCTGCCGGTCCGGACGGTTCTGAGCCACCTGGATGAAAACGACCTCTACGAAATTCTCAAAAACCCGAGCAACCCCATCGTGCTGAGCAAAAAGCTCGATTTCGCCGCCTAT
>JAERRP010000848.1 GCA_016735415.1 Desulfobacterales bacterium
GCTCTTCCATGGCGAAGCGTTTGGCATAGGGCAGGGTCTTCGACCAGGGATCAAAGTCCGGATCGATGCGGGTGGCCAGGCCGGCCAGGATGCCGATGGCCCGGCCGATGAACAGCATGTCGGCCTGTATCTGAAAGGCCGTCCCCACGAGCAGGTCCCGGTATTCGCGCAGAAAGTAGCGCAATTCCCGAAAGGCAGTCTCCTGGATATTGCCCAGCCGCAAACCCCATATCTTCTGCAGCCATTCCTGGTGGGCCTCTTCCAGCCGCCGCAGATCGGTGCCCGGCCGCAGAGCGCCGGCGATGATGTAGGCCTGGATGACCTTGCGGGTGTCCTGGGTGCTGACACCAATGGCGGCCATGCGCATGGCCGCCTTGAGGCGCGCCGAGATTTCGGCGGTCATGCCGAAATCGATAAACACGAGCTGGAAAGCGCGCTCGGGTTGATAGGGGATCTCATCGCCGGGCCCAAAGCCTGTGCGGCCGGCATGTTTTTCTTCGGTGGTAGGCAAGGGGCGTACGAAGAGATTGCCCGGATGGGGATCGACATGCACGAAATTGGTGATAAAGATCTGTTGCATATAGGTTTCATAGAGGCGGCCGGCCACGGCCGGCGGATCGATGCCGGCCGCCTGCAGGGCGGCGCTGTCGGTGATTTTGATGTAGGCCACGTTTTCAAGCGTCAATACGCTGGGGCGGCAGAAGGCCTCGAAGATTTCCGGGATATAGACGCGGTCGTCGTCGGCAAAATCGGCGGTAAAGCGCTGGAGATGCAGCTTCTCCTGCATCAGGTCGAGTTCACAGCGGGTGGTCCGGGTGAATTCGGCCAGCAATATATCCAGATCCATGCGCTCGCGCACAAATTTGAAAAATCGCATCCAGCGGCAGATGCGTCCCATGACGCTGAGATCGGTTTCGACCAGGACGTGGATGCCGGGCCGTAAAACCTTGACGATCACATCCCCCCCGTCCGGCAGGACGGCCCGGTGGGCCTGGGCCAGGGAGGCTGCCCCGATGGGGGACGGCTCGAAACGCTGGAAGATTTCTTCCAGCGGCCGGCCGAATGCTTCGGCCACGACGGCCATGACGGCCCGGGGCTCGGCCGGAGCGACTTCATCCTGCAGCCCGGCCAGTTCATGGGTGATCTCCGGCGGCAGGAGGTCGACGCGGGTGCTCAGAAACTGTCCCAGTTTGATCAGTACACCGCCCATTTCGGATGCAATTTCGCGGTAGCGGCGGGTCACCACCAGCCAGCGCGGCAGCGGCGCGGGGCGCATCAGATGCAGAAGGGGCAGGGTGAACAATCCGTCCCACCAGGCCGCCTGCAGGAGAACACGGATGAAAAACTGCCAGATCCGCCGGTAGCGCCGGTGATCGATGGCGGGTGGTGGGGATTCGGGATAGCGGCATTCCGACGGTTCCGACGGCGGTGTGTCGAAAGGCGGTGGGGTGCCGATCGTTTCAGGTCGTCCCATCCGATCCGTCCGTTTGGTCATGGCCGTGTCTTTGATTCGGGTTGTGGCGATCTAGTTCGAGAGGTGTTCCCTGCCGCAATCACCGCGGGTGTTGCACTCCATCAAGTCATAAACCTTTTGCCGGATTTCCGAAAGGCTGAAGGGTTTGAGAAGTACGTTGAGCCCTTCCCGTTTAATTTTCCCGGCCGTCGCCGAGGTCGGGTTCCCGGTGATGAAGATGAAGCGTCGCCCGATGACGGGAAATTGTTTTTGAAGTCGGCGGTAGAACAACCATCCATGAAGGCATGTCTATTCAAAGTTGGGATGCTAAACAGATTTTGTCAACCGGGGCAGATGGCTCGCTCAAGTGTCAGCGGTTCCCGCTCCCGCTGCCGAAACAAGAAAAAATGGGTTTGTTATTTTACCCGGCGGACCTTGACAAAGGGTGCGCTAACGGGCTCTTATGGTGGCGCCGCACGGGCATCGAGCCCGGCGCCACGGTTCGTCCGAAACCCTGAAAGACCATGCGGAGGAGATGATCGCGATGACCACCACGCTGCAGGAAGGTATGGAATTCGATTTCGTCTACGAAGTGCCGGCCAACAAAACGGTTCCCCATCTCTATCCGGAATTTGACGAGGGGCGGCAGATGCCGGATGTTTTTGCCACGGGTTATATGGTGGGGCTGTTCGAATTTGCCTGCATCAAGTTCATCAACGCGCACATCGACTGGCCCCGGCAGCAGAGCGTGGGCATTCACATCAACGTGAGCCACACCGCCGCCACCCCCCCGGGTTTCACGGTGACGGTCAAGGGCCGCCTTAAGAAAATCGACGGCCGCAAGCTCACTTTTTCCCTCGAAGCCCACGACGGGGCCGATGCCATCTCCACGGGCATCCATGACCGTTTCATTATCGACGCCGAAAAATTCAATGTGGTCGTGGACAGAAAAAAAGCCTCTCTTTTGCGCGAGCCCTGAGCCAGGGCGATCGTGAATAGACGCCTGCGACGCATTGCATCACGCCCTTGCGAGATGGATTGCCTGAAGGGCCCGGGCCTCAGGGTCGCTCCCGGGTTGTCGTCTTCAGTCAGGGTGCGGCCAGGGGCTGTGGTCGGATTCTTCCGCAAAGTAGCAGAAGCGGTTCCACTCGAATTCACGTTTGGAGATCGGGCAACGCAGCTTGACTTTGCGCTCGCCGATGTCGACAACCTCCCAGTCCCCCCGCCGGGGACCGTCCTGGATGTAGATCTTCTGCCCCGCCTTGAAAGGGTAGGGTTTGAAAATGGTGACCGTTTCCGTCGCCATGGTCTCTCCTTTAGGATCCGGTATCCGTTTTTGCCATCGATTCCATCATGTCCTGTAAATTCTCCAGCGGAGCGCCCAGGGCGTCCGCCATGCGGTCCATGTAGTTGAACAGGGCTGTGACGGCCACGGCTTCAAAGATTTCTTCCTGGGTGCATCCGGCCGTTTCGAGGTCCCGGGTGTCCTCGGCGGTCACCCTACTGATGAT
>JAERRP010000395.1 GCA_016735415.1 Desulfobacterales bacterium
GTGTGGTCTACCGGGATCGGCACGAGGCGGTCTGGCCGGACCTTTTGACCCTGCAGCCCCAGGTGATCGACTATGTACGCGTTATCGGCCTGGAACTGGAGGTGGATGAAGCCGAGGGATACGCTTTTTTAAAACAGGGGGATGCGACCGATGGCAGCGGCCGGGAGCTTCCCCGCCTGATTCAACGCCGCCCTCTGAGCTATCCGGTGAGTTTGCTTTGCATGCTGTTGCGCAAAAAACTGGTGGAGGCCGATGCCGGCGGTGGCGATGTCCGGGTGGTGCTCAGCCGGGAGCAGATTGTTGAAATGATGCGGGTCTTCCTGCCGGAGCAGGCCAACGAGGCCCGCCTGGTGGACAGGATCAACACCCATATCAACAAGGTCGTGGAGCTTGGATTTCTGCGGCGCCATTCCAGGGAAAACCGAATCTATGAAGTCCGCCGGATCATCAAGGCCATGGTGAATGCCGACTGGCTGGCCCGGATGGATCAGATACTGAAAGCGTATCGGGATTATGCAACGCGCGATTGATTTTGCCACCTCCGACGAGCGGGCCGGATTTCGTTTGATCCGGTTTGAAGTCCTCAATTGGGGGACCTTTCACAAGCATATCTGGACCCTTCCCTCCGAAGGCCGCAACAGCCTGCTCACCGGCGATATCGGTTCGGGAAAATCCACCCTGGTGGACGGTTTGATCACCCTGCTGGTGCCGCCCCAGAAAATCCTCTACAACAAGGCCGCCGGGGCGGCCTCCCGGGAACGCAGCCTGCGCTCCTATGTACACGGCTATTTTAAAAGCGAAAAAGACGACGACACCCTGGCCGCCAAATCCATTGCACTGCGGGACGATAGCAGCTTCAGCGTCCTGCTGGCCTGCTTTTCCAACGAGGGTTTCAAGGAACAGGTGGCCCTGGCCCAGGTGTTCTGGACGCGTGATCAAAACAGCCCGCCCGATCGGTTTTATGTTGTCGCTGACCGGGAGTTGACCCTGTCCCGGGGGTTCAGCAACTTCGGTCGTAATATTGCGAACCTGAAAAAACGACTGGGAAAGGAACGCGGCGTTAAAATTTTTGACAGCTTTTCCCGATACGCCACTGATTTCCGACGTCGCATGGGCATCGAAAACCCCCAGGCCCTCGATCTTTTTTACCAGACCGTATCGATGAAATCGGTGGGCAATCTGACTGATTTCGTTCGCCGGCACATGTTGGAAGCGCCGCCGGTGCAGGAACGGCTCGACAGCATCTGCCGGCAATTCGACGATTTGAATCGCGCCCACGAGGCGGTATTGAAGGCCCGCCAGCAGGTGGAGAAACTTGCGCCCATCGCAACGGAATCGCAGCGATTTCGGCAACTGGAGCGTTCCATCGCCGATTTGAAACAGATGCGCGGGGCCCTGCACGCCTTTTTTGCCCAACAAAAGATCAGCCTTCTTGTGCAGCGGCTGCAAAGGCGCACGGATGCCCGTGATAAGCTGAGCGCACGGATTGCTTCCGGGCGTCAGGGTTTGGAGGCCCTGCGTTCTGAACAACGGCGTCTGGAACGCGCCATCAGTGAAAGCGGGGGAGGGCGGTTGGAGGAACTGGCCGAACAGATTCGACGCTTGACGGCCGAACGACGGCGGATTGCTGCCAAAGCTGAATCCTACAAGGGGTATTGCACGGACTTGAAGTTTTCGCCGCCTTCGGACGAAGCCGATTTCGCAAACAACCGGCGCCGGGCCGACCAATGGAAGCAAGCCCTTGTCCGGCAGCAGGACGACATGCTCAACCGGCAGGTGGAACACAAGGTGCGTTTGCAGGAGATCGGCGCGGAATTGGAGACGCTTGAGACCGAGATCAAATCCCTGCAGGAACGTCAGACCAATATTCCCAGCAAAAGCCTGGGCATTCGCGGCGCACTTTGCGAGGCGGTGGCGGTTCCCGAGGCGGCGCTGCCCTTCGTCGGTGAATTGCTGCAGGTTAAAGAGGCCGCAGCCGACTGGGAAGGCGCCATCGAACGCCTGCTGCACAATTTCGGTCTGAGCCTTCTGGTGCCCAACGCCCATTACGCCAAGGTGGCGCAATACGTGGACGCCACGCACCTGGCCGGTCGTCTGGTTTATTTCAAGGCATCGGTCGACAGCCCTGGGCGGGCGGCACCGGCGGGGGCGGACTCGCTTTTGCGCAAGATCGACATCAAACCCGATACCCGCCTGTATGACTGGCTGGCATGGGAGCTTGGCCGGCGTTTCGATTATACCTGCTGCCGGACCACGGAACAGTTCCGACGGCTCAACACGGCCGTTACCTCAAAGGGGCAGATGAAAAGCGGGGGCATCCGCCACGAAAAAGATGACCGCTACCGCATCGATGATCGCTCGCGCTATGTCCTGGGCTGGAACAACCGCGAAAAGATTCGCGTGCTCCAGTCCCAACGGGCGCAATTGAAAACCCGCTTTGACGATATCGTTGCGCTGCTGCAGCAACTGGATCAAAAGAGAAAGCGCGCCGAGGCCGTGCGGGACCGGCTGCAGAGCCTGCTGGCGATTGAGGGTTTTGTCGAAATTCACTGGCAGCCCCTGGCCCTTCGAATCGAGGGTCTGGCCGATGAAAAACGACAGATTGAAGACGGTTCGGATGTACTGCGCACCCTTCAGGGGCAGTTGGAAAAGACCCTGGCCGCCATCCTGAAACAGGATGAACAATTGGGCTGCAGGCAGGCAAACCTGGGGAAAATCCTGGAGGGACTGGCGCAGGCCAAGCGGCTGAAGCAAACGGCCGAACAGATCCTGACCCAGTATGATCCAAGGGAGCGTAAAGAACGTTTTGCCCGTCTGACGACCATGCGAACCAAAGTCCCCGGGGATAAAAAAATAACGGTTGAAAATTGCGATGCGGCCCAGACCCGGATGCGCGAATGGCTGCAGCAGCGCATCGAGAACGAGGACGACAAAAGCCGCCGGTCGGCGGCCGGGATCATCCGCCGTATGCAGGAATACAAGGGGTTGTACCCGGCCGAGACCCATGAGACGGACGCCGCCATCGAGGCTCTGGGCGAATTTATCCGGATGCTGACCCGGCTGATGCAGGAGGACCTGCCGCGGCACGAACAGCGTTTCAAGAACATGCTGAACGAGGGCACCATTCAGTCCATTGCCCTGTTTCAGGCCAAGCTGGAGAGCGAACTGGGCGATATTCGCGATAAGATCGACATCATCAACACTTCCCTGTCCGCCATCGACTACAGCGAAGGGGCCTATATCGTCCTGGTGGCCGACCCCAGCCGGGACGTTGAAATCCGGGAATTCCGCCAGGACCTGAGAGCCTGTCTGGGCGAGACGCTGACCGGCCGGGAAGACGAGGCCTACAGCGAGCATAAATTTCTGCAGGTCAAAGCCCTGATCGGACGCTTCACCGGGCGCACGGGGTATACGGAGCAGGACCGCCGCTGGACGCGCAAAGTTACCGATGTTCGCAACTGGCTGCTTTTTTCCGTTTCCGAGCGCTGGCGGGAAGATGACCGGGAGAAGGAGTTTTATTCGGACACGGCCGGAAAATCCGGGGGGCAGAAAGAGAAACTGGCCTATACCATCCTGGCATCGGCCCTGCTCTACCAGTTCGGCCTGAAGTTCGGCCAGATCCGTTCACGCTCCTTCCGTTTTGTTATGATCGACGAGGCTTTCGGTCGCGGCTCGGACGAATCGACCCGTTATGCCCTGGAGCTTTTCCGCAAACTCAACCTGCAGCTGCTGATCGTAACACCCCTGCAAAAAATCAATATCATCGAAGACTACGTTCGGGCGGTACACTATATCCACAACGAGGGCGGCTGCAATTCCATGATCCGCAATCTGACCATCGAGCAGTACCGGGAAGAAAAAGCGCGGTACCGGGAGGCGGCCACATGATCACCGGCCGGGAACTGCGCCGCAAGGCCCTGCGTGCTTGGAACAGTGGCGTCTTCCTGCGTGGCCGGCTGCGCGGGGTGTCGATTTTCCCGCTGGAAATCCGGTTCGGCAAACCTTCCGGCCGGCAATTGAGCGAGGCTTTTGCCGATGTGCGCGACTGGATCACTCATCTGAAGCAGGAGAGTACGGAAACCCGGAAGTACGGCTGCACTATTGTCTACAAGGCCGTGGACCACCGTCAACTGGGGCGCCAGGAGTTGCCCGATCGGATCTTTTTCGAAAACAAAGACCACTGGCTGGGTTACATCGGCAAGGGTACCGATTGGGAGGCTTTTGAAGATATCGTGCGGGAGACCGAACAAAGGCAACCGCCCCTGCTGGCCCTTCTTTATGAAAAGCCGCTGAAGATTCTGACGCATCGCCGGGATTGGTCGGCGCTGCTGACCGTCTGCGAATGGTTTCAAGCCCATCCGCGTCCTGGTCTTTATTTACGCCAGCTTGATATTGCCGCGGTGGACACCAAATTTATCGAATCCCGCAAAGGGATTCTGATGGAAATGCTCAATCGCGTCCTGGCGCCGGGGGCGCTCGACCCGGCTGTCAGCGGTCCGGCCCGACACGGCTTCGAGCGCCGTTACGGCCTGCTTTACGACCAGCCGCTGGTTCGGCTGCGGATCATCGATGACACCCTGGCCCCTGCCGGTCTCTGCGATCTATGTCTGCCGGTTTCCGATGTCCTTTCAAACGATTTCGACGTCAAAACCGTCTATATCACCGAAAACAAAATCAACGGGCTGGCCTTTCCGCCAGCGCCCGCGGCAATGGTCATCTTCGGTCTGGGCTACGGCGTTGAATTGCTGGCCGACATCGGCTGGCTGCGGGAAAAAAACATCTGGTACTGGGGCGACATCGACACCCACGGTTTTGCGATCCTGTCCCAGATCCGATCTTATTTCCCACAGACCCGATCGCTGCTGATGGACCGCGAAACCTTCCTTGAACACCGGCATCTCTGGGGAAAGGAGCATGCCGAAAAACGCTGCCAGGCCGATTTGTCCAACCTGACCGCTGCCGAAAAGGAATTGTATGAGGTCTTGAAAGCGGACAGATTCGGCTCCCGCCTGCGACTGGAACAGGAACGCATTGCCTATTCGCACCTGCTTCAGGAACTGAAAAGGATAAATAAAGGCCTGAAAGTCCGCCTGGTTCATGGACATGTCGACGGGATATGACCATGACGTATACATGTTTTCCATCTCTGCCGGAAAACGAATGAGACCCACTGGAATCGTGCAACCGCCTGTTGGTAAATCAGGCACTATGGCATCACCACAGACCATGGCCGAATTGCCCACACACATAAAAATTCCAAAAACAGTAACCGAAGGACAGGCTGATGAGCAATACAGATGAAATCCGCTGGCAGCAACGACTTGAAAATTTCCAAAAAGCGCTGACACAACTTGAGAGGGCCTGCCAAAAGGAAGAGTATTCCGACCTTGAACGCGCCGGACTGGTGCAGATGTTTTAGTTCTCTTATGAACTTGGATGGAAAACCTTGAAAGATCTTCTTTTCTATGAAGGCTATGACGAAAGAACACCTCGTGGCGTTATTCGTCGGGCTTTCGAAGCAGGCTACCTTGACGAAGTGGACACGGAGATCTGGCTGGACGCCTTGGACAAACGTAATATTCTGAGCCATACCTACGAAGAAAAAGTTGCTGAGGAAGTTGTTGGTCTGATAAGAAACCAGTATACCTCCATGCTTCGACGCGTTTTGAATTTACTCAGGAAAAAACAAAACTGATCATGAACGATGGCCTGAAAGACAGACACCGTCAAGCGCTAATCGACATTCTCGCCGCCCATCGCGGCGTGGAGAAGGCGGTGTTGTTCGGTTCCCGCGCCATGGGGACGTTTACGCCTGAATCCGATGTGGATATCGTCCTGTTCGGCGATACGCTGTCTCTCACCGATCAGGCAAAGCTTGCTGCGGTCATGGATGGACTGTCTATTCCGCAACGCGTAGATCTGCTCCGCCATAAAATGATAAGGAACAAAAAATTACACGAGCATATCAAAAAACATGGGGTGGTGTGGTTTGAGCGGGGGAAAAACTCCGGAGGAAGAAACTCTGCGGGAGCTTCTGCACAATAGGGAAGATGACGGTACCGCCTGAAGCCTCAAGCGGTGGGTTGCGTGTATGGTTTTTTCAGGATAGACCACCAAGGGAGTTGATCGCAAAGGAAGACTGGTATGGCGAAAGGCAAGAATAAAAAACGCAACATCACCAAACGGCAGCAGCGTAGCGGCCGGAAAAAGAAAATCAAGCGCAAGCTCAGACTGGTCAAGCTCACGGGGGATCAGCAGCGAACAACTGTCGTCGAACGGCCGGCGCTATCCGAGATGGCGCCCCCCGAGGGCTTCCGAACCATTTCCATGAGTCAGGCCATGATGGAATACGTCCGACCGTTGATGGAGAAAACCGAATATGATGAAGACCAGCAAGGTGTTTATCAGATCGGGATGCTGCTCTGGAATTACAGCCTGGCCAAACAGGCAGGGGAAAGGGACGCGAAACTGGCCGCCACCGAAAAGGAAATCCTGAAGAACCTTGAAACCACTTTAAAAATGGATCGGGCTTCAGCCGGAGATTTTCTGGGAATGATGGTCACCCGGTATAATCATTTGTTTCCGGATGAAATCCAACCCCGTGGAACCCCCTTTACGTTCATCCGTAAGGAGGTGGGTTACCTGATTCGGCCCATCGAGGAGGACCGAATTCGGCTCAGCCATGATCCCGTGGCCCCCGATGATCAGGAGAACCTGCTTTTCGAGGATCTGCGACGATTGGACGGGCTGGTTGATCAGGGGGCGGGCTGGGATGACATCGAAGAACTGTTGTGGTCCATCAAGGATACTTTCGAGGACGCCTTCAGGAACTGGTTGCTGGCCAAGGGTCTGAATGATCGGCGGGCCGATGAATTTGCGGCCTGCCTGTTTATCTGGTTCGATTTTATTTATGCTTACGGGCACGACGAAGAGACCCGTCTCGATGGTGTCCCGGAAACCAGCTGGCTTGAATTCTTTCATGATTTCCTTCTGAGGAAAATGGTGATGGATCCGCCGTTGTATGTTCATTGGCCGCCGGCACTAAGGCTGTTTTACCGATACCTGCATGAAAGAGGCTATCTGGAAAACCCCCAAGCGGCGGAACGTTTTATCCGGCGGATCGAGCCCGATTTTTACGATCTGTTGCAGAAACAGTTTGCGTAGAGAGCTCCGACCCGTTCCGGATGAACACGGCCACACCGGCCTTGGCGGGTTCGCTCCGATTTATTGACGGGCTGACATTCGGTGGGGAGAGGCCCATCGCCTGTGCCGGATTAATCCGGCCGTTTATTTATCGATGGAAGTCCCTGCATCTTCTCCGGCCTTTGTTTTAGGAAAGAACTTAATGCCGGGCAAATTTTCAAAGTCTGAATCTTGCGTCCAGATTAAGCATTCATACGCTTTGGCCGTGGATAAAATAATACTGTCAGCCATGGGGAGGTGATACTGCAAGCTCAGCTTGGAAGCATTCATGGCAATACTTGTGTTAAGATCAATAACGGTGCCTTTTTGCATCGCCGCTACGGTTTGAAGGGCTTCATTTTCGCTGGATTCGCGTAACACCACTTTGAATACTTCATATATGGTAATCACCGGCACAATTAAAGATGCCGGATCTTGAAGAGGGGATTCAAAAAATTCCGAATTTGGTCCCCCTGAAAAATATTCAAGCCATCCCGAGGAATCAACAATATTCATAATCGGTCATCCTCACGCACAAACTCCGTATTCATTCCTTTGAGGAACCCCTTCAGTTCCGATATGTCGCGATCGGGTATTAGCTCTATTCGCCCGTCGTACACCAGAACCTTCATTTTCTGGCCGGGCCGGAGATCCAATGCGTCCCTTACCATTTTTGGGATAACAACTTGATATTTAGGTGAAACGGTTACGGTATTCATGATGCCCTCCCCATCGATTGCGGTTTGGTATTACAATATCCGTATCGATCTTGATTTGTCAATCGTTGGGGCTGACGATGGAGGACCAATGAAGATTTGAGGGACAGGTCCTTCAGGTTCCTTTACAGGTCGTATCAACCCTTAAAGGTTATGGACGCGTTGCTATTGATGAGCTGTATATTCATCCAACAATCTGCGAATCATTTTTTCAACACCCTGTCTAAAAGGGTCATGCGGCCGGAGCGGTTTCCCTGGCTGGCGGAATCGTCACGACCGGCACGGGGGCGTGTTTGACAATCTTTTCGGCGACGCTGCCAAATCGGAAGTGGGCCTTTGCACCCCGGGTGGACATGACAACCATGCCGATGTTTTCTTTCTCGACGAGTTTCAGGATTTCACTGGCCGGGTCACCCACGGCGATGTGACGGATGGTGTGGGGGTAGTCTTCGAGATATTCGCTGCAGAGCTGCCCCAGACGCTGCTTGGCTTTCTTGTTTTGCCAGACCAGCATTTTTTCGAGGTGGTCGGGTTCAAAATCGCCGTACCATTCCGGGTGGTGCAGGACGGGGTTGTCGATGACGTAGAGAACGTGGATTTCCGCCTCGTACTTACTGGTCAGGGATTTGACGTAATCCACGGCCTGCCTGGCCTGGTCGGATAAATCGGTGGGCCAGAGAATTTTCTGCAAGGTCATGGGGAACTTCCTTTCCCGGCCGGTGGCCGGCGTTGCGGCAGCATTAAGAGGCAATGGATCTTGATGTCTGAATATGTGCATTTTCAACCAAATAACAAGCCTATGCGCCCCTCCCGTAGACGGTGATACGCCCCGATGGCGGCAACCTGGATATGAAACAGCGATAGGCGCCGCTCGATTCACACGAATATTGTCTACCGGGTAACATCTTCATCGGACAGTCTGCGACGCAGTGCCAGCATCGTGACATCATCTTCCTGGGGTGCTTTGCCGATGTGCGCGAAAAGATCCGTCCCCACGTTCCCCATAATTTCTAAAACCGATTCCCCCGCATCCCACAACAAACCC
>JAERRP010000905.1 GCA_016735415.1 Desulfobacterales bacterium
GTCAATATGCGAGGGCGGCCGCGGCTGCCGACAAATTGCCGCGATCCGAATACCGTTGGTGAAACGCTTACGGCATTATCAAGAAGGCCAGCCAGACAATAGCCGTGGGCAACAGGGCCCCTTTGAGCAGGCCCACGGGGGAGACGCCGTTTTCGAAATAGCGTTTCAATATGGACTGTCCGGCCGGGTTGGGGGCGTTGGCAATCACGGTCAGGCCGCCACCGGCCACGGCCCCGGCCACCACGGCATATTTGAGGCCGTCCGTAAAACCCGGCACGAGGGTACTCAAAAAAGTGATGGCGGCATTGTCGTTGAAGGCCGTCAAGACGGTCGCCCCCAGCATCAGGGGGATTTCCGCGAGGCTTCCCAGGACGGGCTCGATCCACCAGCCCTGCACACCGCCGTGGATGACGAGCCCTCCCAGAAAAAAGCCCACCAGCAGGGCCGGTTTGAGGTCGATCCGATTCTGGTAGGGTGAGGTTACCTGGGCAAAACCCAGAAAGAACAACAGGCCCGGCACAAACAGGGCGGGATAATGGGCATTGACGATCGTCCAGACCATGAAGAAAACATGGATGAGGGTTACCCATACAGGCACGGGGTCTTCCCGCTGGTCCCAGTCCGGATCACGGTAGGGTGCCCGCTGTTCTTTGGGCAGCACCATGGGGATGGTCCGGCGCAGGCGCGCCAGCTTGACCTCCTCGAAGCGCCGTTCAAAGGCCTTGTGGGCCAGATCTAGGTCCACGCCGGCGGCTGAAACCTTTTCGAGATAGGGGGGCTCCAGATGGTTTCGAGTGCGTGTTTCGACTTCGGCCACCTGATGCGCAACGGTCTTGCTGAATTGCAGTTCGGCTTCAATGGCCGGCAGAATCGTATCGAATTCTTTTTCCATTTCATCGCGGCAGAGATATCGATCGCGAATTTCCTCTTTCAGTCGACGAAACTGGAACTTCTCTTCCAGCGCAATGAAGTGCTGGCGATAAATGAAATAATAGACCCCATTGGCCATCACGATCCCCACGACCGCCTTCCAGCCGAAATGCATGAACATATGCGCCATGCCCCAGTCCCAGGGGCTGGCCACCATCAGCACCGGCGGGGCGGCAAAGTGCGTCAGGGTTCCGCCCACCGAAATATTGACGAAGAGCAACCCCAGGGTGGCGTATTTGAACCCTTCGGGCGGATCGAGTTCGTAGAACTTTTTGGCGAGCAGGAGGGCCGCAATGGTCATGGCCGCAGGCTCGGTGATGAAGGACCCTAACACCGGGCCGACCGTGAGAATCGTAAACCACCAGGCCGTCAGGGATCCGCCCAGCAGACCGGCGATTTTCTGCATGATGGATTCGGTGAGTTTCAGGATCGGACGGGTGGCCGCCAGGGTCATGATCACCACCACGAACATCGGTTCAATAAAATTGACCCGCTGGCCGATATAAAAAACAGCCGTGGACCACCCGGAAAAAGCCACGATGGCCGCCACCAGGGCGACCGCCCAGATCCCGAAAATCGCTTCGACTTCACCCAGAAAATGGAAAAGTTCCGCGGCGTGGGATACCGCCTTGGGGGACACCTCGCCACGGGCCTGGCGCCCCTCATGCGCATGCTCAAACCGGTGCGCCATGGCCATAAATCTGGAGGAGAGAAACGTGTGAACAATGGCCAGAATGAAAATAAGGGTGGCCACGACGTTGAAGGGCTCGGCCCCGGCCCGATGGATCAGACGCCCCGTGATACTGCCGATCTGAGCATCATCGTAGCCCTGCAGATCTCTCGGGAAATCGATACCGCTGCCGGCGGACGGGGCGGCAGCCAATACCGTTCCCGTCAACACCAGGAGTGAAATTCCAAAAATAAAAAATAGCCACAAGGGGCGCCTGCCGGTCATGGTTTTCTCCTCAGAATTGCGTCACCTTATTCTTCCGGCGCGCAAATTGCCACGGTTGTCATTCCGTTGCAAGCCGGAATCGATGGGGTGGTTGCATAAACTATTTAGACATCTCCCGGGGGTCCGTCATATTCTCCGGTCGCAGCATATCGTCCAGTTCCTCCTTTGACAGCCAGCCTTTCTCCAGCACCAGATCGTAGACATTCCCGCCGGTTTTGAGGGCTTCCTTGGCGATGGCGGCCGACTTTTCGTAACCCAGCACCGGGTTGAGGGCCGTCACCAGGCCGATGCTGCCCTCGACATAACCACGGCAGACCTCGCGGTTGGCCGTGATGCCGGTGATGCAGCGGCTGGTCAAGGTGATGCAGGCGTTCTTCAAAATCATCATCCCGTGCAGCAGATCGTAAGCCATGACGGGCTCGGCCATATTGAGTTCCAGTTCACTGGCCTCGGCGGCCATGGAGACAATGGCGTCGTAGCCGATGATCTGGTAGCAGATCTGGTTGACGAGTTCCGGGATGACCGGGTTGACCTTGCCCGGCATGATGGAGGAGCCCGGCTGCATGGGCGGCAGGTTGATTTCGTTCAGACCGCAGCGGGGGCCCGAAGATAGCCAGCGCAGGTCGTTGCAGATCTTGGAAATCTGTACGGCCGCCCGCTTGAGGGTGCCCGACATCTGGGCAAAGGCCCCGCAGTCCTGGGTGGCTTCCACCAGGTTGTCGGCTTTCCGGACCGGGATCCCGCTCACCGCCGCGAGTTTCCTGGCCACCAGGTCGGCATAACCGGGCGGGCTGTTGAGCCCGGTGCCGATGGCCGTGGCCCCCATGTTGATCAGGTGGAGTTCCGCGACGTTGCGATCGAGCGCCTCCATGGCATTGTCGATCATGTCGCCATAAGCCCGAAAGGCCTGTCCCAGGGTCATGGGAACGGCGTCCTGGTTCTCCGTGCGACCCATTTTGAGAACATCCGCAAATTCTTCCCCTTTGACCGCCAGGGCCTTCTTGAGCCCGTCCATGGCGCCCAGCAGTTCCCGGAGGGACAGGATCACGGCCAGCTTGATGGCGGTCGGGTAGGCGTCGTTGGTGGACTGGGAGTAATTGACATGGTCATTGGGGTGCAGGTGCTCGTACCGCCCCTTTTCATAACCCATGATTTCAAGGCCGCGGTTGGCGATCACTTCGTTGGCGTTCATGTTGGTGGAGGTTCCGGCCCCGCCCTGGAACATGTCCACCACGAAATGATCGTGCAGCTTGCCGTCAAGGATTTCGTCGCAGGCCGCGCAGATGGCCTTCATTTTATCTTCATCCAGTACGCCCAGCTCGCAGTTGGCCATGGCGGCCGCCTTCTTGACGAAAGCCAGGGCTTCGATCATGTGCTCGAAATTGTGCAGTCGGACCCCGGAAATGGCGAAGTTCTCGATGGCCCGCTGGGTCTGGACACCGTAATAAACCGTATTGGGCAATTCACGCTCGCCCAGGGAATCGTGCTCCAGACGCACGCCTTCCATGAGTTCCTCAAGCGACTGCACGCCGGCCATCTGCTGGGATACCACCCGCAGGCGTTCGCTGATGCGCCGGGCCGTGCGGGCCACAATCCGAAAGAAGATCTCCGGCCGCTCGCTCCGGAAGGTGTTGATCTGATCGCGCGAAATTTGCCAGATACTGACCCCCTGGCGGGTGAAAGCATTGGTCGAATGCGGCGATTCGTCCAGAAGCGCGCTTTCGCTGATCAAGGCCCCGCGGCCCAGAAGGGCCACCTGCTTGCTGGCGCCGTGCAGACCGCGGGTGATCGTAACCTCGCCCTCGATGATGTAGCCGGCCCAGTTGCGGGGCGTGGATTCATTGAACAGCCATTCTCCGGAGGCATAATCGTGTTTCCGGCCCTGGGCCAGAAAGACCTGCATGTCTTCCAGGGAAATGTCGAAAATGCGTGCGGCCTCTTTTACAATCCGTTGGAGTTCATCCTTCTTCATGGTTGCAGCTCCTTTTCTCACGTCATTCCACATGATTGAGAATGCCCCGGCGGCCTCCGAATCCGGCGCGGCACCGAGACATTCGTTAAGACATCTCAGATGACCATCGGTGCAATCAGGAATCCCAGAATCACC
>JAERRP010000663.1 GCA_016735415.1 Desulfobacterales bacterium
GTAGGCGCGCTTTTTTTCCCGCCACCGCTGACCACGCTGCCGGCGGGCGGGGCGCTTAGCGACCCCCACCCATTGTCGCGCGACGCTTATTCCCTTTAGCCGAAGGCGCACCCGACCACCCGTCGATCGGCCGGAGCCGGACAAACCGATGAAAAAAATATACGGGTATACCACCGGATTGAAAACCAGCCAGTTAAAGCAGCTGGAGAAATTATATCGCCGCCGGATAAGTCCGGAACAGATTATCTCACCGGAAGTGGCGCGGGAAATGAGTCTGCTGTCTCACGACATTCGCCGCCAGATCGGTCTGATGATCAACCGCAAAGGCCAAATCGCTTACGTTATCGCCGGCGACCATCATAAAATCTTAATCCCCCGTGTCCGCAATCTTCGCGCCACTCCCGGGCGACTCATGGGGTTGCGCTGCGTGCATACCCATTTGAAATCGGAAACCCTGACACAGGACGATCTCACCGACCTCGTTCTGCTGCGCCTGGATTTAATGGCGGCGCTGACCATCAAACCCGACGGTTTTCCCGATCAACTCTGGGCGGCCCACTTGCTGCCCCGTGATACCAGCGAAACCCCCTATCTGAAGCTGCCCCCCGGTAACCCCTACACTCCGGATTTTCCCTGTCTGCAAACCATTCAGGCCCTGGAAACCGAGATGGCGCATCAGCAAGCCCGGCACGCGTCCCGGGGCATGCGCGAACGCGTACTGCTGGTCAGTGTCACGACCGCACCGCGGCGGCGGGCCCGGGCCTCCCTGGAGGAGCTTGCCCAGTTGGCTGAATCGGCCGGACTCGATGTCGTCGATGCCGTATTGCAACAGCGGGAACGGGTCGATCCGCGCTTTGTGCTCGGTATCGGAAAAATTAAAGATCTGGCCATCACGGCCATGCAGAAAAACATTGCCCTGCTGGTATTTGACCAGGAACTCAACCCCTCTCAGATTCGTTCCCTGACGGATCGAATTGAACTCAAAGTCATCGACCGCACGCAACTGATTCTGGACATTTTCGCCCAAAGGGCCCGAACCCGTGAGGGCAAGCTTCAGGTCGAACTGGCACAGCTCAATTATCTGCTGCCCCGTCTGGTTACCAAAAATACGGCCATGTCCCGCCTGACCGGCGGTATCGGCGGCCGCGGGCCCGGAGAGACCAAACTCGAAATCAATCGCCGACGGGTGCGGAATCGGATTGCAGGCCTCGAGCATTCTCTGCAGGGCGTGCGAAAGCAGCGCAAACAGCAAAGAGCCCGAAGAAGCAAACGCCGGCTGCCGATCATATCGATCATCGGCTACACCAATGCCGGTAAATCCACGCTGCTCAATGCCCTGACGCGCAGTAAGGTGCATGTCGAGGACCGCCTCTTTGCAACCCTGGACCCCTCCAGCCGGCGCCTCAAATTCCCGCGCGACCTTGAGGTCATCATTACGGACACGGTCGGGTTCATTCGCGATTTGCCCAAAGAGCTCATGGCCGCCTTTCGGGCAACCTTGGAAGAACTTGAAAACGCCGATTTACTGCTGCATGTCATCGATATCAGCAATCCCCGGCACGCGGGGCATATTCGTGCCGTCGAACGCATCCTCGCCGATTTGGGTCTTGAGCGGATCAAAAGCATCCGGGTTCTCAACAAACAGGATCGGGTCGACAGCGATGCGCGCGCGCGTCTGGCGCGAACCATCGGCGGCATCCCCCTTTCAGCCACCAGACCGCACTCATTGCTCCCCCTTATTGAACGGATGGTATCGGAATTGACCGCCAGACCTTTGAACGACAATAAATTACCGCCGCTTCCCGCCGATATCGATTGACTTTACAACATTATCCCATATAGTATTATTTGTTCATGGATTTGAATCACTTAAAGGATGTTGCCGTGGCGGCGGCATATCAGGCGGGCACGTACATCCGCTCCAAATTGGGTCATATTTCGCAGGTCGTCCACAAAGGCGCCATTGATCTGGTTACCGAGGTTGACCATGGTTCCGAAGAACGCATCGTTACCATTCTTCGGAGCCAGTTTGACGACCATGCCATCCTGGCGGAAGAACGGGGCCGCGAGCAGGGGCGCCCGGATCGCCTCTGGATCGTGGATCCTCTCGACGGCACCACCAATTTTGCTCACGGTCTAAAATCCTGCTGTGTTTCGATTGCCTTTGCCGCCGACGGAGAAATACAGGTGGGCGTCATTTTGGACCCGTTTGCGCATGAATTATTCGTGAGCCTCAAAGGCCAGGGCGCCTATCTGAACGGCCGTCCAATCGGTGTTTCAGACGTCGCGGCAATGACCGACAGCCTGCTGGTCACGGGATTTCCGTATAATATCAGGGAAATCATGCCGACGGCCATGCCGCGGTTTACCCGCTGCCTGGAAGGGTCTCAAGGCATCCGGCGACTGGGCTCAGCGGCCCTGGACCTTTGCTATGTGGCCGCCGGACGTTTTGAAGCTTTTTGGGAGCAGAACCTGAGACCATGGGATACGGCCGCAGGGATGCTCATGGTTACAGAAGCCGGCGGGCGGGTCACCGATTTTGCCAATCGAAATTTTAATCCGGATGGCAACACAATTATCGCATCCAACGGTAAAATTCACGCTCCCATGTTAAATCTGCTGCAATTGAAGGAAACCGAATGAACCACCATGCGAACGCACTTCGAGACCTTGACCGATTTCTGGAATGCTTCGGCAGCTTCGACGCCGAGAACAAGGTGTGCCTGAAGCATTGCGCTCTAAGTCTGAGATGTGCCATTGAAAAAGACGAGTATATGCGGATGGAATTACTGGAGGAACTTATCAGTTCGGATGGTGTTATTCTGAAAATCCAATAGCGACCGGAAGCTATCCGGCGCTTTCAGCGTGCTGAAAAAAACCGGCCGAAACCGCCGCAATTCTATTTTGCCAAAAACCGCAGCGCGGCGTCATCACCCTCCCCGGCCGCAAGCTAAAAATCACCCCTATCCAACTTTTGCGTAAAAAACTCGACTTGCTTACGAAGGGCCGCACTTTCCCGGATCCCCTTTTCGATGGCATTGATCGAGTGCAGGGCCGTGGCATGATAGCGGTTGAAGCTTTTCCCGATGGCCTGCAAGGGAGCGTCCGTATAACGGCGGGATAAAAAGATCGCCACCTGGCGGGGCCGGACCACGGATTGTTTGCGTGAGCGCGAAACCAGATCCTTGGCGGAAATCCCGTAATGGCGGCACACGATTTTTTTAATGACGTCGATGGTAATGGCCTTGCGCTGACGGACGATATTGCGGATAACGCTTTCGGCCAGCGCCAGATCAATGGGCCCCCCCAGCAGGGAGGATTTGGCCGCCACCTGCAACAACCCGCTTTCCAACTGGCGGATATCGTCCGACAATTCGCCCGCCAGATAGTGAATGACCTCTTTCGAGATCTGGACCGATTTGGCCCTGGCCTTTTTCTTCAGAATACGTACCC
>JAERRP010000707.1 GCA_016735415.1 Desulfobacterales bacterium
GATAAAGGGGATAACCGCAAACCACGCGCCGATGCTGTTGTCCGATGCCCAGATGAGTAGCGCCCTCAGTGGTCTGGAAAAACTTTTTGCCGAGTTGCACGATCAGGGCCGGGTGCTGAGATGGCGCGATAAATCTATCGACATTATTAAGTGGCTAAGGGTGTTTGTAGACCGCAAGGAACCTAAATTCCCATGGCTTAAAATCGAATATCATGTTGAAAGCGGTTATTTGTCCTCCGGCTGTAAAATAATGGCCAGTGACGAACAATTGGAAACTATTTTTGAAAACCTTTTTTCCAACAGTGTCCGTGCGATAAACACTAAAATTGCAAAGGAATCGTCAACCATCGGCCGAATTGAAATCAATATAAAAGTAAAGCGCACATCCATCGAGGTGATGTTTAAGGATAACGGTATGGGGTATAAAACGGTTTCCGGGTATGGCAGCGCTCAAATCAAAGAGGAAATGCAGCGTTTGCGGGGAAGCATTTTTATATGCCGGGAACCTTACCGAACGCTGTTAATCTTTACCACTATCCAAAACAGTGAAAGGAAAAAAAAATGAAAGCAAAAGTTCTGTTTTTCGATGACATTTTCAGCGATCTTTTCCGCAACGAATTACCCCCGGACCAACTGGTTTGGGACGACAACTGGATAGTTGCGGTGGAACAGGGACTCGCCGAATCGGATGAACGGTCCGGTTATGTGTTTGACCTTGTTAAAACCGGTGAGATTAACTCCTGGCGCCGTCTTATCGAGGAAGAAAAACCAGATATCGTACTGCTCGATCTATTCTGGCCGGCTGAAGCATCGGTAAAATTCAAAGATCGAAACAGAGGCTCGGATATCGCCCTTGAGGTCACCGCTGGCATCCATGATGCTTTCCCAACTTTGCCCGTCGCTTGTTATACATTAAAACCGGATAAAGATTTAATGGAAAAAGCGTATAGAGACGGGGCCACAATCTTTCTGGAAAAAGTGGCGCTGGCCCTTCCCGAGGTTCAGAGTCCTTTGAAATACATTTTAATATACCTGATGAAACAGGCTAACCTTGCGAAGAGTTGAATACAGACACAACCGCTTGGACGGGGCAGTTTACATGCACATTCCGACATACCCTGCCAAACGATTGAAGTTCCCTGGTTACACATTGTTCCGGTTCCGCAGACAAGAAATGCGGCCGGAACAATACCGGAAAAAACCGCTGGATGCCAGAAATAAGGTCTATCGCATAGGTCCTAACTTTGTCGGCCATTCATCAAATGCGGGAGGGGGGGGTAAGTTACAAGTTAAGGAACAGCACAAATGAACTGACAGCATTAACCAATTCAAATTATGAAAGAAAGGATATTCTGCTCGATGTTACTTTATCAGCGGAGGACCATATCATCTAAAATTTTCCTCCCTGTGAGCAATCCAGCCTGATTCCTGCCATAAGAATATTCCTGCCTTTAACAATCCCTACCTGAGAATTTCAATTTAATGGTTAGTATCGGCCATAAAGTCAGGTAAAAAGACCAATATGTCCGATAAGCGAAGACGAATTTTTTTGTGGGTATAAAAACCGTATATATAATTAAACTATAATATCATAGAAACCCAGCCGTGGAAATGGCTTTGGCAAGTGTGTTGGGTAAGTGGCATGCAAATTGCGATAGTGACAAAATCGGACACTAGTAATTTTTTATACAGACAATATCATCCTAAAGGCCGCAACCGGTATAATTTGCGGATGAGTCGTTTGTGATAAAGTTTCGCGTGAAGATAAAAAACAGAATTCGCCTACTCATTGGAGGAAAGACAGACTAATGACACAACAATTAAGTGATCGCAGAGACGTACGATTCGTTTTATTTGACCAACTGAATATTGATGAATTGACTCAAAGCAGGCTGTTTGGCGATCTTAATAGAAAAACCTTTGATATGGTACTTACTGAAGCGCGTTCACTGGCAATCAAAGAAATCCTACCAACCGCCGTTATTAGTGACAGGGAAGGCTGCACCTTTGAAAACGGCAGCGTAAAGCTTCCTTCAGAAATACACCGGGTTTATGATCTTATCAAAAAAGGAGAGTGGATCGCTCTTTCCGACGATCTGGATGCTGGCGGGCAAGGTATGCCCCTGACATTGTGGTCGGCTGCAATGGAGAT
>JAERRP010000748.1 GCA_016735415.1 Desulfobacterales bacterium
ATAAAATTTTCTATTGACTTTTATTTGACCAGTGATGCGGCACCGTCCTCGAGGGTATTGATCATCTTCGAGGTGAACTCCTGGCGCGTGGTGATCGTGCTCAACTGATTGGACAGGGTCTTGGACGATGTCCGCAAGCTGTCACGCGCGGTATCCAGAAGCGCAATGTCCGCCGTAATGTCGGCATCCGCAGCCCAGCTGCCGGTGGCGGTGGTGCCGTTGAGGGCACCGGTGCCGTCCTTGCCGCTGACCGTCAGGGTCGAGTCCCCGGATTCGTCAAAAGACACCGTGATGGACTGGCTTGCATCCAGCAAGTTGGTGCCCTTGTACCCGGAGTCGTCCCGCAACTCGGAGATCTGGGTCATCATGGTGTCGTACTGACCCGAAAGTGTTGCTCTCTCCGTGGTGTTGTTGGTGGACATCGCGGACTGGGCCAGTGACTTGGCCGAAGCGATCATGTCGGTGATCGCCGAAATACCGTTGTCGGCCGCCTTGATGGTCTGGATGGCTTCGGACATTTCATCCTTGCGCATCGCCAGGTCGTTGGCCCGCTGGGTGTGGCCCTGGGCCGCGAAAAAATTGATGGGATCGTCCAGCGCGGAATTGACGCGCCTGCCCGTGCTCAGACGGGTCTGGGTGGTCTCCATCATGTTCTGGGTCTGCTGAAGGCTGAAAAGGTTGGACCGCATGCCGCTAGTCAATGTGATGTTGTTCATAGCCATGGTTCGTACTCCTTTCTAGAGGTTTTCCCCGGCGCTTCTCGCCGGGAAAGTAGGTGTTTATCATTCTGATAAACGGTGCCGTTCAGCCTATTATCGACCTGGATGAAATAGACTTTAGAAATATTAAGACTTTTAATAGCGAAACCCTTTTAGGCCTATATTAAATTGATATGCCAAGGTTTAACCCATTGATTTTGCTGCGTCACTGATTGATTTATGAGATTGGCGATTCATGACCGTTTTCATTAATCCAGGCGACGAAAAATGACTCGGCCTTCAGAATTTCTCCTTATGAAAGCCTGTGCTCAGCATAAAAACCTAAAGATATTAGAAATATGGCCGATATTCGACAATGAGATGAGAATGCCCGAGAGTGTCGTTTCCTTTAACAAAGATCAGGAATTTGAATCCGTGGAAAAACAAAGCCGTGTGCTTGTCGTTGATGACGAACCGACCATTTGCAGCCTGATGAATGTATTCCTGACCCAGAAGGGCTACCGGGTTCAAACCGCCAGCAGCGGTGAAGACGCACTGGTCCTTTTTGAGAAGGCGTTTCCGGATATCGTCCTTCTGGACATCAGTATGCCGGGGATGCGCGGCATTGATGTCCTGCGCCGGATGAAGTAAATCCATGCCGCCTGCGGCGTTATCATGCTCTCGGCCTATGGCGATGACGAAACCATTCAGGAAGCCATCGATATGGGGGCCTTCTGCTATATTCAGAAGCCCATGGAACTGACCGAGTTGAACGCCCGCCTGGAAGAACTCCGGCATTTGCTCAAGGAGAGCGCCTGATGCAACGGATGGCCCTGGTGGATGCCCAGCCCGGTATGATCCTGGCAGTCGACGTACTCAATGCCCAGCAGATGCTGCTGTTAAAAAAAGGAGTCGCCCTCACCGACAAAAATATCAAAATGCTGAAGTCCTGGGGGGCGCCCTTTATCAATGTCGAATCCGCTCCGATGTCGCAACCGGCGGCCGCAGCACCTGATCGCCCCGGAATTCTGGAGGCGATCGAGACGCGAATGGGAGAAAAATTCGGACCGGCCGGTGAAAACGAGGTAATGACCGAAATCCGCCGGGTGGCCACTGCGATTCTCATCGACCGTGCCGATCTTCAGGATGCGATTAATGCCGATTGATCGTTTGAAAGCCATTATCGGGCGCGTCGAGGATCTTCCCACCCTGCCCCGAACCGTCTTTCGAATAACCGAAATCATCAACAATCCCAAATCGTCCGCCCGGGATCTTGCGGGCGTCATCAACGACGATCAGGTTTTGACAGCCCGCCTGCTGCGCCTGGTGAATTCATCCTTCTACGGTTTTCCGCAGCGCATCGCGACCGTCAATTTCGCCATCGTGCTGCTGGGGTTCGATGCCATTCGCAATCTGTTGCTGACCACTTCGGTCTTCGATATCTTTGCCGGCGCGGATCGGGATCTTCAGATCGAGCGTGAAAAACTGTGGGATCATTCACTGGGGTGTGCCGTGGCGGCTAAAGTCATCGGTAAGCATATCCGCTACGACAAGGTTGAAGAGCTTTTTGTCTGCGGCCTGCTGCACGACATCGGCAAAATCGTGGAAATGGCCTATTTAAAAAAGGACTACACCCGCATACGGGCCCGGGTACTGGCGCAGAACGAGCTGATGGTAAAGGCCGAAGAAGATATTTTGGGCTGCAATCACGCTCACATCGGCCATCTGCTGGCCGAGCGCTGGAATCTTCCGGCCCCGGTGCCGGAAGTGGTTTTGTACCACCATACCCCGGACCAGGCCGGCGAGTTTTTTCGCGAGGCCGCCACCGTTCACCTGGCCGACATATTCTGCCGCGCCCTCGAAATTGGGTCCGGCGGTGATCACCTCATCCCGCAGCTTTGTCAGCCTGCCTGGGAGGCACTCGAACTGGAGCGGTCCGACATTGAAGCCTTGCTGCGCGAAATTGAAACCGAATACCAGGATATCCGTCCGTTTATCCAGGCGTCCGAAGCACTTTCGTCGGAAGACCGGGAGGGTCGCAATGACCGTTAACCCCACGGCACCGACACCGAGCGAAGAAGGTGAGAAAACCAACGGGGAGGACGACCATCAGGCCGTTCTGGAACTCGTTCAGAAAATCGAAAACCTTATCTATTTCCCTGATAAAATTGAAAAACCGGCCCGCATTTCCACGATATGGGAAGCCTTTTCCCAAGAAATTCACAGGCACATCAAAACCGACGTCTGCGCCCTTTTCCGGGTCAACGATCAAACCCACGAGTTCGACCTGGCTCACTGGACGCCTGAAGACAGTAACGAACTGTGCCAACGGGAACTCGATGCCCAGATTGAATGCGGCATGTTTGCCTGGATCATCAACCGCCGGCAACCGGCCTTGATCCCCTCCCTGGCCTTTAAAAACCAGAAAACCCTTATCATGCTCCCTCTGGCCACCCAGACCCAGACACTGGGATTGGTGATGGTGGTAACCGGTATCAGGGAAGGCGCCATTACCCACGAGCGACTGAAACTGATAGCTATTCTGGCCAAACAATGTGCCCTGATCATGGAAAACACCCTCCTCTACGCACGCTTGCAAAAAGAGCATGAATCCCTCAAGAAAGCCCAGAACAGGATTATCCAAGCTGAAAAATTTGCCGCTTTGGGTCGCATGACGTCCGGGGCCTTTCATGAATTTCTCAACCCCCTGAACATTCTTTCCGGCCATCTTCAACTTATGCAGATGAGCAATTTAACACCCGGCCAAGTGTGCGAATACGCGGCGGTGATGAAAACGCAGGCGGATCGGATGGCCTCGATTGTAAAAAACCTACAACGATTTTCCACCCCCCGCAAGCGGTCCGGTCGGATCCTGGAAATAGCCCCGCTGATAATGGAGGCGCTGGATATCATCCGATCACGACACCAGGATCATCGGGTTGTTTGCGAACTCGATTCAACCCCTGACAGTCCTTTGGTTAACGTCAACCCGGAAGATTTCGTCAATGTTCTGGTGCATATGTTCGACAATGCCCACGAAGCCATACCGTATGAAGGCACCCTTCGTATCCAGGTCGAATTGGGCTCTTTCGAAGACATTCTGCCCGGTCGAAAAGAAATGATCGCCTGCCGGATAACCGACAGCGGGTGTGGCATCCCGGCCGAGAATATGGCCAAAATATTTGATCCTTTTTTTACCACCAAGGAAGTCGGTACCGGCACGGGGTTGAACCTCTCGATCAGTTATGCGCTTATTCAGTCGATGGGCGGAACGATTACGGTACAGAGTCTGGAGGGTAAGGGGACGACGTTTACGATCTATTTGCCGGCCGAGACTTGATCGGCTAAAGATTTATGCTAAAAAAAAGAGTCCGATTTCGTAACGCGATTATGTGCCTGCGACAAGCGAATGCGATTACGGAAAACCCGCTGCAAATTAACCGAAATCTTATCAAATTGAACAACCTCTTGCGAACTGCAAAACTGTTTTGCAATGTGCAAAGGCCAATTCCATCCTCAGGAAAACGTACCACAATGCGGTCTTAATCTAATATATTGTTATTTTTGTTATTTTTATACTCCACTTGTGTCAAGTCGCGACATTTGAAAATGACTCGCACCCAGCGTGAAAAGGTTTGTTTGCAAAATGCGAACTAAGATCCCCGACAACGTATTTTCCCGATACGTCTTCTTTTTCTAAATATCATGTTATTGACTGTTTTTATTATTATTCTGTAGATTCCCGGTGTTATAAGCCCCAGAACGGTACAACAATTGCTACAAGATAAAACCTTTGGGTTAAGATTATAAAAAGGGGGTAAGGACATTTTGTCAAAGAACGCAACCGAAAATAGTCGCCATGCCAAGCGTTTATTTCAACCCGACCAGCGAAAAAACAGCCATGGCATTATCGGGCAAAGCGAAGCCATGCAGCGGGATTTTCGGATCATGTCCAAAGTATCCGCCAGCCACAGTACGGTTCTGATCAACGGTGAGACGGGCACCGGCAAGGGTCTGGCGGCCCGCGCCATTCACCGCCAGAGCCCGCGCCATGACCGGCCGTTTGTCTCCATCAACTGCGGGGCCATTCCGGAAAACCTTCTGGAAAGCGAACTTTTCGGTCATGTGCGCGGGGCCTTCACCGGCGCCACGGTCAACAAGGTGGGCAAGTTCGAGCAGGCTCACGGCGGCACGATTTTTCTGGACGAGATCGGCGACATGAGTCCGGATCTGCAGGTGAAGATCCTGCGGGTGCTCGAGGAGGGGGAATTCGAGCCGGTGGGCGGCAACCGCACGGTGGCGGTGGATGTCCGGATCATCGCGGCCACCCACCGGGATCTGGAGCAGCGGGTCAGCGAAGGACTGTTTCGCGAGGATCTGTATTATCGCCTGTATGTCATTCCCCTGGTGCTGCCCCCCTTACGCGAACGCAAGCGCGATGTACCCCTTCTGGCGCGTCATTTTCTGGACGAGTTCAATGCCCGCAGCGCCAGCGGCATCGAGGGCCTTGCGGATGAGGCCCTGGCGGTGATGCGCCGCTATGAATGGCCCGGAAATATCCGGGAGCTGCGCAATCTCATGGAGCGCCTGGTGGTGCTCAAAGAGGACGGCATCATCGATGTCGATGACCTGCCCGCCAAACTGCGGAGTCGTACGGGCGCACCGGCAGCGCGCACCGGTATGGCCATTTCCGACGACGGTATCAATCTCAATTCAGCCGTCACCGAGTTCGAGAAGGCCCTGATTCTGCAATCGCTGGAAAAAACGAAATGGGTCAAGAACAAAGCGGCCAAACTGCTCAAACTGAATCGCACCACCCTGGTTGAAAAAATAAAGCGCTACCAGCTGGATTCCCGTGATACCCTGGCCAATTGTGCTCCCGGTAACCACTAACCCGCCCAACACCCCTATCCGCAACACGCCACGGGGTGCGGTAAGGAAAAGCCGAATTTTTCCGCTGTCATTTTTATTTTGACAAAAACAATCAACTGAGAAATATTAATTCTGATTTATTTTATGAATCCGATCACGCAAACGCCTGAGGGATAGCGATGGTTCAATAGGCCCTGTGAAGGGCATTTTTAATATCGCCTGTCCTGGTTTTTCGGATTGAGCACGCTGGGGAGGGGCAGCATGGATGTCAGAATATTAATTGCCGACGACGAAGAAAGTATTTTAGATCTCTTAACCCGATTCATGGAAAAGATGGGCTATCAGGCCGATTCGGCCAGGGATGTCGCCAGCGCTATCGGGTTTATGCAGGAAAATACATATGACATTATCCTGACGGATAAAAACATGCCGGATATCGACGGTAGCATGGAAGGCGGTATGACCCTTGTCAAATACACGAAAGAGCATATGCCCGCGGCGGAAGTGATCATGATAACGGGATACGCCACCATCGAGACCGCCGTCGAAGCCATGCGAATGGGCGCTTTCGATTACATCATGAAACCCATTCCGCTCAAGGACCTGAAAGAAAAAATTGAGCGTATCCTCGACTATCGCAAATTTATCAATTCGGGCGATACCCTGCAAATCTACCGCATGCTCCACAACCAGGCCTTGGCGCTTCTGGAAAACCGGGACGACCTGCCCGACGAACAGCTCGAAAAAATGTTACGAACCCTGGGCAGCAAGATCGATTTTCTCTTCGGCCTGCAGAAGGAATACGAAACCATCATTCAATCCCAGGCCGATGCGCTCGAGAAAATTGAAACCTATGTTCAGCATCTGCGCGAAGCCGTGCCCCAGGATAACCCCCACTTCAGCATGATCGAGAAAATCGAAGAGGAAGCGCGCAAACGCATTTAGATGGCGCCTGTCCTGATACCCTAAGCGTTTGCGCAACACCGCCAGTCGAGATGCGTCTGAGCGGCCACGGCCCCATCTGTTTTTGTAACAATAAACCTGTAAACGAAAGTGATACCATGCCCCAAACCGTTGACAATATTGATTTTACGTTGGATCATAAAGATCTTTATCGTGAGGAGAACTACACCGATCTCAAAGTCGGCAGCATCCGGCGTCTGATACCGGTGCAAACCGACGGCAACGCCGATGACAGCCGTACCGAAATCTATATTGGCACCACCCAGT
>JAERRP010000882.1 GCA_016735415.1 Desulfobacterales bacterium
CCGGAGAGCAGGGCGGCCGAAAATTCGGCGGATCCACAGGGGCTTTTCTCGCAACCCCCTCCCACCAGTTGATCGCCGACATGGATATGGCGGCAAGCCGGATTTCAAAAATCGTCAAGGACCTCAAGAATTTTTCACGCCGCTCGCAGATCCGCGATAAAACGCTTATCAACATCAATGAGGCCGTCACCCATGCCGCCCGTCTGGCCCAAACCACCATTCGCAAGTCCGGTGTGCAATTGGATTTGAGTCTGAAAAACGATCTGCCGCCTATCCAGGGAAATCTGACCAGTATCGAACAGGTTGTTTTGAACATCCTCATCAATGCGATCCAGGCCATCGACCATGACCAGGGCCGAATCACCATTCAGACCGGTGAAGGCCGTGCCGACGGCAAGGTTTTTATATCGGTGAGTGACAATGGCTGTGGCATCTCGGTCGAGATGGCCGATAAGCTTTTCGACCCCTTCGTGACCGACAAACAGGATCAGGGGGGGACCGGGTTGGGGTTGGCCGTCAGCTACAGCCTGATTCAGGCCCATGACGGCCAGATCACCTTCGATCAGCCGGTAGAAGGCGGTACGGTCTTCACGGTAACATTTCCCATCGAACCGAAACTTAAAATTCCGCGAATACTGGTGGTGGACGATGATGCCATGGTGCGCCGGTTGATGATAAAAGCCATCACACAGACCGCGCAATACCACGTGGATGAAGCAGCCAACGGCGTGGACGGTCTGATCAAAATCGGAGCCCAGCCCCCCGACCTGCTCATTCTGGACCTGATGATGCCGGGAATGAACGGGCTGGAAGTTTGTCAGGCCATTTCCCGGAAAGATCAGTTCAGCGCGATGAAAGTGCTGATCACAACCGGCCATCCCTATCATACCGATTTAAAAAAGATCTCCGCCCTGGGTTACACCCACATTCATGCCAAGCCTATTACCATCGCCCGTTTTTTAGAGGCCATCGAAGCCATCATGGAGGAACATCAAGAAGTCGCAAGGTGATCACAGCGACGGCCACTGCCGAACCCTGCTAAAGTTTCCCGGCAGGCGGCCGATATTAGGCATGAGACCGGAAATACTTAATTAACGCGCGTCCATCCACTTATGGTGTTTTCGGGTTTAAGGCCTGCGCGCAGTGGTTCGGCCGTCGTAGCGGCTGCCCAGACCTTGACAGGCCCTTGTGGAAGGACACGACCGACCCCCAAGAGTGGATTGCTATGAAGTTCAAATGCCCCCAATGTCAAAAACAGTACGAAGTGCCGGACGACAAGTTGCCGCCCAAAAAGAAGGTGACCTTTCCCTGCCTCAAATGCAAAGAGCGAATCGTGCTGGATCTGGAGACCCTCCGGAGCGGTACCCCCAGCGTGGTCGAGTCGGCACCGGCATCAACGGCCGCCGATGAGGGGCTAAATCCTAAAGCCGTCAATAATGGCGATTTCAAGAAAAAAGTCTTGCGCCAACTCAAGGATTTGCCGCCGATGCCGCAAATCGTTTTCAAAGCCCGTCAACTGCTTATCGACCCCGAGGCGGAGATAAGGGATTTGTCCACGCTGCTGGAATCTGATCAGGCCATTGCCACCAAAGTACTGAAGCTTGCCAACTCAGCGTATTACGGGCTCAGCGGCAAGGTCTCCTCCATACGCCATGCCTCCAGTTTACTGGGTTTCAAGGCACTCGGCCAACTCATATCCATGGTCGGGACCTCGGCGGTTTTAGGTAAAACCCTGACAGGATATGATCTGGATTCCGCCGTTACATGGCGTCATTCACTAATGGCGGCCAGTGCTTCACGCATTCTTGCCAAGATAAAAAACCCCGATCTGGAAAATGACGCCTTTGCCGCCGGTTTGATCCATGACGTGGGGAAACTGGTCCTGGACCGTCACGTGGACAGCCGCAAGGAAGAGTTTGAACGGCTGACGAATGGCGGACGCAACTCAATGCTGGTGGCTGAGCAGCAAATCCTCGGTCTGGATCATGCTGAAATCGGGTTTGAGGTCTGCAAACACTGGAATATCCCTGAAAGCATTTCCGGTGCGATTAAATTTCATCATCAACCTTCCAAAAGTGATAATGACGAGCTTGCCTACATTGTTTTTATGGCCAACTCGATAGCCAATATCGCCAAAGCGCTGGAGGATACTGAGAGCACGATGGCGCAGATGGACGGCCTCGATGCCTATCTGTACATGATCGATGACGAGGCCCTTGAATTCCTAGGGTTGACGGAAACCGACGTGCCCGTCATTCTGGGTCAGACACGCGACGCCGTCAATCATCTTTCCGAAGAAATCCAAATTGCTGCCGGTTGATAAGGCCTGCCGAAGGAAGTGATATGCACGCAATCAATACCATAGACCATCCTCGGGCTGCGCCACCAGACAGTTGTGATGATGCCGCTAAATTGATTCGACAGCTCCAGTTGGCGCAAGGTATCAATGCCTGTGCCCGCGTGCTTTTGCAAAGCCTGGTGGAAAACGATTCTATCGCCGTCGCATTGGCGCATCTGCAGAATGCCACGGCCATGCAATGGGTGGCCCTGTTTCAAAAAAAAGTCGCATTGGAAGATGAAATTATTTTCGATTGGCTGACACCGGCGATCAGTCTGGATACAAGTGCGGATTTCCGTGCCGCACGCAGCGACAGGGCGACCTTTAGCCCTTCAGCAGAAACGGCGGCACGGTTGTCCGAGGGACAGCCGGTCCCGTTGGCGATCAGTGAATCCGACGCGAATGAGCGCGCGTGCTTCGAAAGCGGTCAAGTGCATTCCGGCCTGATCCTGCCGATCATGGTATTCGGGTGCTGGTGGGGAGGCGTGTGCCTGGGCAGCGCCGATAAAGATTTTCCCTGGTGCGAACGTGACACTCATACCATCAGCATGGTTGCCGACTTGTTCGGCGTATTTTTCGAACGCCAGACGGTATCCCGCGAAGACGCCCAAAGCGACAAACTGGCGGGTGCTCTGGAAATGGCCGGGACCGTGTGCCATAAACTCAACCAACCCATGCAAGTTATTCTGGGCTATGCCAGTATGGTGACCTCCGGGGATATCAGTGAGCCGGACCATGTCCGCGAGATCGTCCAAACGATCGAAGACGAAACCCGGCGGATGGGGATCATTACCAAAAATCTGATGGGGATTACCAAATACCGAACCGTCGAGACGCCTGATGTCGGCGCGATATGCGATATTGAAAACCAGACGGGTCTTTCTTGAGCTATATCGAAAATGTAGGTTTGACTGCCAGGGAGTGTTGAGAAGAATACGATTGGAAATTCTACCCCTCAACACGCCCCGCAGGGTCGGTTCGCAATCGGCATTGAATCTGACAAGGCTGTCCCCGGGAGACTTGATTCAGGCCCGCATTCTCAGTATCTCAGCGGAAGGCAAAACCACACTCCAGATGGGACCTTTCCGGGTTCAGTCCGACCAGTCGATCGCCGGAAAAGTCGGTGAAACCCTGACCTTTGAAGTTCAGCACAGTACCCAACCCATAAAAAACGCAGATCAAACACGGCCGTCGCTATCGGCCCGCCAAACCGCAGGGGCCATAACGATCAGGCCGCTATCCGCTCGAATACCATCTACACTGACAATTCCGATGATGACACGCGCAGCCGCCAATTCCACGACGACCGATTTACTTCAGTCAGCGGCCTCGAACCTTACCCCCGACCCATCAACGCCGACCTTGTTCGAAATGGTGCATGCGCGAATGCTGGAGCCGGTCACATCGATAGGCGGCAAGTGGATCCGGATTTTACGAAGACGATTCGCATCACGCCTGTCACGGGATACATCCTCAAAAAAGATGTCGACGTTTTCGGAGTCAAACCGGAGGCGTCCCGTTTCCGCCGGTGAGTCTAATCACACCTTGGGTACTGAAAGAGGAAAAGCGGATCCGCTTTCCGATTATTCGGCGGGGTTCTGGATGGACCCTTCAAGCGATTGGAATTCATTCGCCCGGATCAATCTGCGGCTGCAAAATGAAAATCCTTCTGAGGCTGACGATGGAAAATCTTTAACGGCATTTCTGATGTTGGAACTCGAGAATACGGGTGTGATCGAAGTCGAACTGAAAATGGTCGCCGATCAGATCCGGGTCGATTTCAGGGTGGCATCTGAACAAATGTACGCTAAGCTCGAAGCGGAAATGAGTGGGATTTATACGTCGTTGAAAGCATTGGCGGAAGGGGTTTATTGCCGGGTGCGGTTAGATCGCGACCTGGTTGCACCGGACCCGGCCGATAACCGTAAGAATGGTTTCCAAACAGAAATAAATCTCAAGATATGAGTCGTCGGAAAGAGCATATCCGCAAAGCCGTGGCTTTGCGGTACGACTGCGAAAAGGACCAGGCGCCCCGTGTGGTGGCCAAAGGGCGGGGATATATTGCCGAAAAAATTATCCAGGCGGCCGGCGCCCATGGCGTTCCGTTGGTCGCTGATCGGGGCATGAGCACCCTTCTCGAAGAGATTGAACTGGACGCTGAAATTTCACCGCAATTCTACCTGGCCGTCGCGCAAATCCTTGCTTTTGTTTACCGGCTCGACAAGAAAAATTATACCAAATATCGAATCAACAAC
>JAERRP010000402.1 GCA_016735415.1 Desulfobacterales bacterium
GGTGTCTGGGATTGGCAGGATGCATGGGGGGCTGATGGGACCGATAAATACCTCGGTTATCTGGAGGCGCCGGATGCCAACGAATTCCGGGCTTTGAACAATGTTTCTCAATACGCCAACCAGTATGCAGACAAGCTGACCTTTCAAGAGCAACGGCAGGTTTTTTACGATGGTGACAACGGCTATCGTGTCCTGAGCGACAATCCGCTTCGTTGGACCAGTGTGCCGCCCACACCTTCGGATATTGAGCATTTGGGATGGTATCTCGACTTTCCGGGAACCGGTGAACGCGGGACCCAGGACGTTGTGATCCGTGGCGGTTATGTCATTTTGATCACACAGACACCCGACGCTTCACCGTGCTCTTCAAGCGGTTCATCGATTTTGCATGTGATCAATGCATGCACCGGCGGCAGGATTAATTACGCGGCAATTTTGGACATCAGCGGCGTTGATGGGGTGCCCGACGGGGTGTTGGATCAAAATGATTTAATCAACATTGGGACCGGCGCCAATCCAATTTGGGTGGCGCCATCGGGTTTGAAGAAAGGTGGCATGTGGTACACACCGGCGATTATCTCACTGTTGGATAAGTCGGGTGATCTTGCCTTTTCGGCTACCTCGGAAGGTACCATTGAAAAGCTTAAGCTCAAGGCAGATCCCGTAGGGCTACATTATTGGCGGGAAATAAATTAGGGGGAATGGTTATGGTGTATAAAGCACTGCTATATGCAATTATCGCTACCACTCTTGCAGGGGGTGGGGCAGTGATGGCCCAGTCGGAAGGACTTTTGAAAATCAACCCGGTGCCATCCTTGGAGTCAAGATCACAGGAAGGTGTCAAAGGCGTTGCTTTCATCGATGAAGTTGATGGGATGGGGATTATCCGTCGTGTTGAAGAAAGGTACATTGTTATTGAAGACATGGGATATAATCTGGCAAATGATGTGAAATACTTCGGTGCGGACGGCTATGAGACATTCCATTCGAATTTCAGGGAAGGTCGCCCAGCGGCGTTTGTATTGAATGCCAGTCATGAGATCGAATCGCTCTGGGAAGTAAAGGAGATCGAATGATGTATCGCATCCTTATGTCTTCAATTATGATAATTGGTCTGTTGCTGGTTGATTATACGGCAGCCTTGGCGCAGTTGTATCGTTATAGAGACAACAAAGGAAACTGGTGTTACACGGATAATCTGGCGGATGTCCCTGTAGACCAGCAGGAAGACTGCAAAAAGTATGAATCGATGCAGCCGGCTGCGCCATCCAAGGGACAAGACAATGATGAAGGTTCCACACCACCAGAAGAGGCCGGAGGTTTGCGGGACGAACTGAAAAAACGGAAAGCGGCCCTCGACCGGGAATACGAGGAACTGGTCAAGGAAAGCAGTGAGCTTGAAGAGCTGAATCGCAACTTAAAAACTGAGGAGGCCAGAAAAGAATTCGAGACCCGGAAAGACAGTTTCAACCAACGTGTGAAAAGTTTTGAGGAAAAACGGCAGGCTTTTGATAAGGACCTGCGAGCCTACAACGACATCATCGGGCAAAAAAAGAAATAGAGGTTGGAAGAAAAATAGGGTGCCCTCTTTATTTCACAATAAAATAGTGTATAATGTAAGATAGTTCCGAGAGGGTGCTATTCCGATTTAAGGGATGCCCCGCCGCCTGCGGATGCCCGCGGGCGGCCTTTGCATTGCGATCCTGCCGGGAAACAACTAGGTCATGTCGGATATAGAGATACCGATTCTCGAAAGCCTCTATGACAGCCAGGGGCGCAACGATGCCCTCATCACACTGCTGGTAGAGCTCTGTCACCTGTTGAGCGCCTGCCTGCGGCGCGACAAGGCGATTTTGGAAGAAGCTTCAGAGCCGGGGGCGGAAGATGATACAATTGATGTGCCCTTGCAGATTGATCCCTATGTTCAGCTTAACAAAACCCTGGGCAAGCTGCAAAAACGCCCTGGGCATGACGGGACGGTTCTGATTCGGGCCAGCCGCCTGTCTTCCCAAAACAACGCCGACGGCCAGCCCGACTACAAGGTCTACTTCAGCGACATTGTAATTGATCGCCATACAGTCGCCGCCATGGTGCGACGTGTCGGCGATCACATGACCTACCTCAATGCGCTCATTTTAAAAGCATTTCAAACCCTTTCCGCACACCAAATCCTCACTTTGTTTTTAAGAATTCCTGATTCCGAATCCTCCATGTTTGAAGAATTAAAAATTTCTTTGAGCATTATTGCGCGCTACCAGCAAGCCCTTGAGAATGCAGAAGCACTCACTTTCCACGACGGTAACCGCGATATTTCTCTGAACATTATGAAAGATGAGCGGTCACTTCCGGATCCCAACCTGACGCTTCTGGCGGGACTTAACAGTATCCCGGTGGAAGCCATGCGGAACCTCGTTAAGGAAGTGCATCACTGGATAAGGGTGTCCGATACCTCGGCCGGCTCCCACCGTTATGCCAGCATTTACGACGCGATTGCCGGCGTAAAAAATCTGCGGGGCAAATTTCGTATTCCACCAATAGAGATGAACAATATCCGTTGGTTCCTGCTGGATAAAGCCAGTGACAAATTCCCCAAGGCCAAAGCGCAACTGGCCTGGCTTATCAGGGAGGAACTCGAAGAGGACCCGATTGACCAGGCGCTGTACCTGGAGAGCCTCTATGATACCGATTATGACCTGATCAGCGCTCGCGAGTTGGGTTTAAGATTGAAACGGCTTTCGGCCATCATTGACGCCGTTGGCGATCGTCCCAAAAGAGAGATGATCGTCGAAGAGGTCGTGACGCATCTGCAGTGGCACATGGACCGCCTCCCCGATGAAGTTGTTCAGCAACTTGCAGTAGAAAAAGGTATTTTGGCCGTCCGGAGTGATGAGCGATCAGCCTTTGAAATAGGGCCAGTGCACGATTTGATTGTCCGCATCATCGAATTTTATGTCGGTCGTTTGAAAACGCGAATGAAAATGCGCCGGGTGGGGGCCGACGATATCGCATTCAGCAGCCGCGACCATGAAATTTTGGCGCGGGATTTCGATATTTCGCCCCTCGACGTTAAGGCCATCATTCAACGCATGCGCAAGTGCTTCGATTCCAAGGGGCATTTCAACAGGATGGGTTTCGAAGCCAGCGTTGCGTCTTTTGCACGATACGAAGAAAAGGTATTCGAAATTCTATGGCATTTCCTTAAACAACCCATGTCGCGGGAAGATCGAATTGCCTTTCTCAATGCTTTGCAGTTATTGTTCGTTAAAATGAAAAAACCGGGAATTGCACTGCAGGTGCTTTTAAGTGATTTTTTGGAAGAACCGGATCGTATTTACTTTTTCGACCGCAACGGTATGATGCTCGCCAATCTTCTTCTGCGGCGATACAATAAAGAACACGAAATCGACATCGAAATCACCCCTGAAGAAGTTTTTTTGGTTCGTGAAGGATTGAATCGTGAAGCGGCGGCGGCGGCTTTGATGATGATTGATCAACAAAGTGACGCCTTTTTTGAGAAAATACGGACAATCCATCGGCACATCATCAATTCCCTTGATCGTGCTGTCAAGACCGAGGGTGAAATGGGAACCAAATATCTCCTCTCTCTGGAGAGAGAGATCCATATTTTTGTCTCACTTCTGGGGGGAGGAATTGCGCGTTCGGTCTTGCGAAGCGCGCTGAATGAATACGGCAATCCCGATTCCGAAATTTACCAGATGAATTCGGAAGTGGCTATTTTTGAGGCCTTTTTACTGCACCTCAAAGTAATTTTCAGAGGACTGGGGCGCGCTGGTGATGCAAGTGATGAATGGGTAATAGAGCATACGGCCGAACGTCGCGAAGAATTTATGGCGCTTAGTAATGAAAACCGGCATGCGGTTTTAGTCGATCGTGTGCTTGAGTGGGGCGAGAAGGCCAAAGAAAGTATTCACACTCGCCAGCTGACTGAAGTGGCTTAATGATTCAAGCCTGGTAATCCCTGGGTCGCCCCCTGTTAAAATATGATGAGAAAAAATATTTTACCTTTACGTTTGCTATTGTTTAATCCCTTCCAGGCACCCCTTAAACAATCTTAATCCATCTGCTCGATAATTACGTTGAGGCCTCGCCTGCAGTGTGGCTGCTTGGTATTTAGTGGCGCATTTGAATGCTATTAAGCCTGTGAATTGCATTTCCTATCGGTTTGAATTATTATCGAACCGATCCAAAATTTACTTACTTTTTGATTCATCGCGCCAATCGCATTGCCACCAAGAGGACCCCAACGATGTCACCCATCGATATAAAAGATCCTTTCGCTCCCAAAAACGTTTGCCGTGCTCTCTTAAAGCGCAGGCTGATCACCAAGGATCAAGCCAAAACGTTGCTTCAGCAGCGCCTGAAAATTGAAGCCGAACTGGAAAAAGAAAATCGTCAGCGAATGGCTTCATTTGGCCTCAAAATATCGAATCCAATTACGTTTATAGATGTGGTCACCCGAGCAGGCCTGCAGAGGGCCGACGGCAAGCCCGGCGCTTTGGAAGAAGACATCATTTTCCAAGCATTGGCGGCCGAGTGGCATATTGACTATAAAAAAATCGATCCCCTTCAACTAGATCTCAATGTCGTTACGACCACTATTCCCCGCAATTTCGCCATGAAGCATCTCGTCCTGCCGATCGAGGTCAACGATGGAACCCTCATTGTGGCCACACCCAACCCCCATAACATGGAAGTCATCGATGATATCATCCGCGTAACCAACATGCGGGTCTCCACCGTTGTCAGCTCTAAATCGGATATTCTTAAGCTGATCGATGAGTTTTTTGGCTTCAAGCGTTCCATCGCTGCCGCTGAAGATCTGTTTTCGGGCCCTTCCATTGATCTTGGGAATCTGGAACAATATGTCCGCCTGAAATCGGCTGACGAATTGCCATCGAACGACCAGCATATCGTCAATGCTGTCAATCACTTGTTTATTTATGCTTTTGATCAGCGCGCCTCCGACATTCATATCGAACCCAAGCGCGAAACTGTTTTGGTCCGTATGCGCATCGACGGCGTGCTGCATACCGTATACAAGCTTCCCAAGAAGGTCCACAACGCCATCATTTCACGTATCAAAGCCCTGTCACGCCTCAATATGGCCGAGAAACGGCGACCTCAGGATGGCCGGATTAAAATGGACAAAGGGGGGCAAGAGACCGAAATTCGAATTTCAACCGTCCCTGTGGCTTTTGGAGAGAAGGTGGTCATGCGGGTCATGGACCCGGATATTCTGATCCAGGATCTTGACGGCCTGGGATTTACCGAAAACGATTTAAAAAAATTCGATCAATTCATTCGGATGCCGCACGGTATCATTCTAGTGACCGGACCGACCGGAAGCGGTAAATCGACGACCCTTTATTCATCCCTTCGAAAGATATCCACGCCCGAAAACAATGTCTTGACGGTTGAGGATCCGATTGAAATGATCCATGAAGAATTCAATCAGATTGGTGTCCAACCGGCGATCGGCGTCACCTTCGGCTCTATATTGAAAACGATTCTGCGACAGGACCCCGATATCATAATGATAGGTGAAATGCGGGACCTGGAAACAGCTGAAAATGCTGTGCAGGCATCGTTGACAGGTCATCTCGTGCTTTCGACCTTACACACCAACGACGCCCCCTCCAGCATTACCCGTTTACTGGATCTTGGCGTTCCGCCTTTTCTGATTCAGGCCACCCTCATCGGCATCGCCGCCCAGCGTCTGGTGCGTGTCATTTGCGAGTATTGTCGAGAGCCCTTCGATATCGCGGCCTCCGAACTAAAGGCCCTGGGTATAAATGCCGGATTAAGTGGGGTGGTGCGACTGCACCGGGGCATCGGGTGCAACCGTTGCCGTCATACCGGTTATCGCGGTCGCTTGGGGATCTACGAGGTGATGCCCTATTCGGAGGGTATTCAGAAGATGACTACGGCCAAAGCCAACATCGAGAATATCCGTATTCGGGCCAAGGAGGAGGGGATGGTGACATTGCGGCAAAATGCAATACACAAGATGCTGGACGGTGTGACGACCCACAAAGAAGTATTGCGCGTGACATCTGTGCGTAAGCTTTTGAATGGATAGATGCAGAGCGTAGGGGCCGCGGAAAAATAAATGGCCCGGCCGCCTGGCTTGTCTTTGGGATTGGCGACGACGCCCGCGTTAATGGATCCATGCAACTCCGTCCGAAACCATCGGCGCGCCTTGGATCCAATCCAAAATCCGGCCTGATCGCGACATATTTTCTTCTTGCGCGAGCCCTAATTCATTTTTAAAACGGTGTGGCAATCCGCGTCCAGGGATCGATCACCTTCAAGGAGCGCGTCAGCAAAACGGTGGCTGTATTTTCTTCGGTATGGACTACCAGGACCGACCCGATATCCTGTCGTGGCATTCCCATCTTTTTATTGATGCCCGTCGTGGTCCAGACCCGGTCTTTATTCTGAATATAGAGCGTATAGTACTGGCCAATTTCAACCCCGTCGGTTTCTCCCTTGTCAATAAATCCCGTCTGGAACTGCCCGGTCAGTCGGGCATGCTCTTCGTTGCTGATGAACTTGCCTTCGAGTCCGGGAACGCTCTCCCTGATCTCAATGATCGGTGAACGCTCCAGAAAGGGCGTAAGGAGGTTATTCCGATCGATCACACGCCAGGACTGTACAACTTTGGCAATCGCGGTGTCCGGATGAATCTCGGTAATTTCGCAGATACCGAGCAGCAAATGCTGGATGCCGATGTCGGCGTTGGTCTCATTGTCCCGGACGGGCTGTTTCAATTTGCGGTAAATGGTGTATTTGTCACCCACTTGAAATACATGATCAATGCCGGCCAGATATAATTGATCGTACTGCCCGATAAGCACCTTGGGTCCAACAGGTTCGATAACGATGCCACATGGTGCCAAACCTTCTCTGCGGATGAAGCCGACGGCATTAATGTTGTCGAAGCGCAACTGGGTTCCCTCGGGTTTGGGCGCCTTATCGATTTTTTGAACACGGTTAATGTCCTGGCGTCGGTAGAGCTTGATGCGATCTCCAGGATAAATCAAGTGGGGGTTGCTGATTTGCCGGTTTTCGTTCCACAGATCGGGCCATAACCAGGGTGTGTCCGAAAAATGTTGTGATAAATCCCAAAGCGTGTCCCCCGGCTGGACAATATAATAAACGCCCGTTTCGGTTTCGACAATATGCTCCTGAATCCCACCCTGGGCATATACGGTGGCGGATAAACTCAGTGCCAAAGAAAAAAAGATGAACGCCGCGAAGGTGATTCGGAGGGGCGTGGATGTTTTCATAAATCGCTCCGATTCTTTGGGTTGTTAATCGGGAAGACCAATATTTGCATTAAATTTAGGACAATATCCTTTCTATCCTTAGCGTTCAGCCTGGAAATTGTCAAGTATTCTAGCGGTTAAAAAAAGAAAAACCCCCTACCGTGAGGCAGGGGGTTTGATTGGCTCAGGAGTATGCCGGGAAAGCGGATTACATCATGCCGCCCATGCCACCCATACCGCCCATGCCACCACCCATGCCACCACCCATACCGGCGGCCGCAGCGGCGGCATCGTTTTTATCTTCGGGTTTATCAGCCACCATCGCTTCCGTGGTCAGCATCAATCCGGCGACGCTGCCGGCGTTCTGCAGAGCGAAACGGGTCACTTTGGTCGGGTCGATAACACCGGCTTTGATCAAGTCCTCATAAGTGTTGGTTTCGGCATTGTAGCCGAAAGCCCCGGTACCCTGTTTGATCTTGTCGATTACGACCGAACCTTCCTTGCCGGCATTGTTGGCAATCTGGCGCAGGGGCTCTTCCATTGCCCGCATAACAACGTCGACACCGAGTTTCATATCGGCTTTAACCTTCGAGCGCGTTTTGTCAAGTGCTTCCAGACAGCGCACAAGTGAGACACCACCGCCCGGGACGACGCCTTCCTCAACGGCGGCGCGGGTAGCGTTAAGGGCGTCTTCGACGCGGGCTTTCTTCTCTTTCATTTCGGTTTCGGTGGCAGCGCCAACGTTGATTACGGCCACCCCACCGATTAGTTTGGCCAGGCGCTCCTGTAGTTTTTCACGATCATAGTCCGAAGTGGTCTCGTCAATCTGGGCCCGAATCTGTTTGACCCGACCTTCCAGCGCTGAGCGTGAACCGGCGCCGTCCACGATGGTCGTGTTGTCTTTGTCGATGTTAATGCGTTTGGCTTTGCCCAGGTCGGAAACGGTCAGATTTTCGAGTTTGATACCCAAATCTTCGGACACCACCTGGCCGCCCGTGAGGATCGCAATATCTTCCAGCATGGCTTTGCGGCGATCGCCAAAACCCGGGGCCTTGACCGCGGATACCTGGAGGGTCCCGCGCAGTTTGTTGACCACCAGCGTGGCAAGGGCTTCACCGTCGACATCTTCGGCGATAATCATGAGCGGTTTACCCATTTTGGCAACCTGTTCCAGAACCGGCAGGAGATCCTTCATATTGCTGACCTTTTTTTCGTTGATCAGGATATAGGGATCTTCCAGAGCCGCCACCATTTTTTCAGGATCGGTCACGAAGTAAGGGGAAAGATAGCCGCGGTCGAATTGCATCCCCTCGACGACTTCCAGAGTGGTGTCCATGCTCTTGGCTTCTTCCACCGTGATGACACCTTCTTTGCCGACTTTGTTCATGGCTTCGGCAATAATATTGCCGATGGTTTCGTCGTTGTTGGCCGATATGGTGCCGATTTGGGCAATTTCGCGCTGGTCTTTGGTCTGCTTGCTCATCTTGTGAAGTTCTTTGACCGCTGCTTCCACGGCTATCTCGACGCCACGCTTGATGGCCATCGGGTTGTTGCCGGCCGCCACCAGTTTCTGGCCTTCCTCGTAAATGCTGCGCGCCAGAATTGTTGCCGTGGTTGTACCGTCGCCAGCCATATCACTTGTTTTGCTGGCCACTTCCTTGACCATCTGGGCGCCCATATTCTCAAATTTATCTTCCAGTTCGATTTCCTTGGCCACCGTAACGCCATCTTTGGTAACGGTCGGCGAACCCCAGGATTTGTCGATAACCACATTGCGGCCTTTGGGACCCAGGGTAACAACAACTGCATCGGAAAGCGTCTTCACACCCCGAAGCATGGCTTCGCGGGCTTTCATATCGTACTTGATCATTTTAGCCATTTTGATTCAACCTCCGTTGACGTCTAAAATTATTCAATGATGCCAAGAATATCGTCTTCCCGCATGATCAGATATTCATCACCTTCCACTTTGACTTCGGTCCCGCCGTATTTACTGAACAGGACGCGGTCGCCTTTTTTACCCTCCAGGGCTGCGCGCTTGCCGTCATCGCCCAATCGGCCGTTGCCGACGGCGACAACCTTTCCCTCCGCCGGTTTTTCTTTGGCGGTGTCCGGAATAATAATACCACCCTTGGTTTTAGTTTCCTCTTCCATCCTTTGAACCAGGACTCGATCGTTTAGCGGTCTGATCTTCATTTGTTCCTCATCTCCTTTTTAAACATATTTATAATAAAACCCATTTTGACAGGCCGGAGATAATCCAGGTTATTCGGCAATAATTGCAACCGTACCCCCGGCTTAAAATTGGTGCATCCACATTTTTTTTGGTCGGGAACATTAAGATGCTGCCATGATATTTAACAGACAGGTGCTATAAAATCATTCAACCATTCCTCCGATTCATGAATTCAATTCCAGGCGCTTCCAAACAACTTCATAGCGCATCGCCAAGCTGTTGTTGCAACGGGGAGTTTGATAATTATCGGTTGTAGAGCGGCTACTCGGCAGAGCTGCTGGATTTAGAATCCCCTGATGCGGATTTTGAATCAGCGGTTTGGGCTTGCTTGCCATTATCCGCAGGTCTTGAGGAAGACGTGGGTTTTTTCGCATAATCGGTGACGTACCATCCTGAACCCTTAAGATGAAAAGCGTTATGCGATATCAGCTTGCGAAGTTTGCCGGAACAGTGCCTGCAACTGGTTAAGGGCTTGTCCGAAAATTTTTGTAGGGCCTCTTCGATTGCGCCGCATTTTGCGCATTCGTACTCATAAATGGGCATAAAAAAAACCTCCCTCAAGCGGTCAGTCATTTTTTTAGTATTCGTGGGTTACGCCCACGTCGAACTTGATGAAAAATAGTCAGCCAATTATTATTGTCAAGGTCTGGAAGCAATTTATTCAGCCGCCTGAACCGGCATTGGGTTTACAGGACAGTCCGGCCGATGCTTTGGCCCGGTTGTGAATTTGAGGCCGATTGAAATGGTCGGGTCTTTCCGTGGGAAACCTCCGATCAGCAGCGTAAGTCATCGAATTCATCCCGCCAGTGGGCGAAATAGTTCAGGACGGCCGCGAGCCCTTCGATATTGAGGAGACAAAGAATTTCGTGGGTTTTGTCATGGACCCGCTTTTCCTCAGCCAGACGCTCATCATCCGAGGCTTCGAAGTTTTGTAAAAACTGGGAGAAGCGGACGATGTGGATCAGTTCGTGGGTCACGATATAAAGCGTAAAAGGGAACAGGGCCAAGTCCGGCGTATTTGCAAGCGGTTTTAAAATGGTGTGGTCCTGCAGGCAAATCTTGTAAAAGTCGAAATTGCCGGAAATCAGAGGATCATTGCTTAAGCGCCCCTCGTAGCGGATCACCTGGGCGAAGGGACCCTCGACCACCTCATGGGTTATCAGGTCGGCCGCCGTCTTGACATCATATTTGCGGCGCAACCATTGGCTCGCTGAAAGTTTGTAATGGTTGCTGACAAGTTCTTCCGCCATGGCAACCGCTTCATTTACAATTAGAAGTTGGTCGGGGTTGAATTTCAAGGATGCACTTCCGAGTGAGCCGCCCAGTTTGAACGGTGCAGGGTTTTTCCTGTCCAAGTATCATACGAATAAACTGGAATCAATTATAAATATCAATAAGTTAATTAGTGCTCAGGCGGCTGGAAAAGCATTGCCGAAAAACGCCGGATAAAAAAAACTGGACAACCAGATAATCTGGATGCTATTTAGTTCGTTTATTTATGAATTCAGACCAAGAAGGGGGTGATCCATTGGGCAGTGTCATCAAAAAACGACGAAAAAAAATGAGAAAACACAAGCACAGAAAGCTCCTGGCGCGCACGCGCCACCAGAGGAGAAAAGGTAAATAATGGTCCCCGATCCGATTTCTGTTGTTTAGGAAAAGCACCTGAGAAGACATATTCCCAGGTGCTTTTTCGATTTGCACGGTATTCGTGCTGGTGGCGGGCATGGCGGTATAGGGGGCGTTTCCCTGCCGACTACTGTAATGATTTGGGAGACGCCTTCATGTACTTGAGCAAATCGGAATCGGTGGAAAGCACCAGTGAGGTATCACGTCCGATCGATTCGCTGTAAACCTCAAGGGTTTTGGTAAAAGTGTAAAACTCGGGATCCACCCCAAAGGCATCGGCATAAATGCGGGTGGCTTCGGCATCGGCTTTACCCTTGAGTATTTGAGCCCGGCGATAGGCTTCCGAGGTGATCTTCTTCAATTCCCGTTCCTTATCGCCCCGGATCTTGCGGGCCTCCCCTTCGCCTTCCGAGCGGAATTTCTCGGCAATCTGTTTTCTTTCGGCAATCATGCGGTTGTAAACGGATTTTCTGACCTGGTCGACATAGTTGACCCGTTTGATCTGGACATCCACCAATTCAACCCCAAATTTATCAAGTTTGGGTTGGGCCTGTTCAAGGATACTGTTGGTAATATTTCCCCGTCCGGTCGTGATGATATAACGTTGCCGTTGATCGCCCCTGTCGGAATCTTCCAGTCCTTCTTCAAAGGTGTCAAGTTCACGATTGCTGCTTCGAACGGTTTCGATCAGTCGATAGCTGGTCACCGCGTTGCGTACGGCCGGGTCAATAATCTCGTCCAGACGATTATTGGCGCTCATCAACATTCCGACGGTTTCCCTGAACTTGACGGGGTTGGTGATTTTCCAGCGCGCGAATGCATCGACCCAGATGAACGTTTTGTCGAGGGTCGGGATCTGACCGGGATCGCCATCCCATTGCTGCAGATTTTTGGGGTATTTATTGACGGTGTCGATGAACGGTATCCTGAACTTCAGCCCCGGGTTGGTAATCGGTTCCCGTATGATTTTACCAAAGCGGGTCAGGACGACCTGCTCGGTTTCGTCAACGACAAAGGCGGCGGAATAAGCCGTAGCCACTAGCGCAAAAATAATAATGATCGGAATGGTCACTTTACTGTTCATTGGGTGCACCTGTTATGGTTTTCAGGTTCTTCTGGTTGAGATTAAGAAGCGGCAGAAGATTACTCTGATTGTCATCGATGAAATATTTGGGCCCCAGCCGCGGGAGGAGATCCTTTAGCGTCTCCAGGTAAAGACGCCGGACGGTGACGTCTTTGGCTTTGCTGTATTCGGCGTAGACCGACTTGAAGCGGGAGGCATCACCCTTGGCGCGGTTGACCCGATCCAGGGCATAGCCCTCGGCGGCTTTGACCTCTCTTTCAGCATCCCCGCGGGCCGTAGGAATCGCTTTATTGTACTCCTCACGCGCCTGATAAATCATTCTTTCTTTTTCGTGGGTGGCCTGGTTGACTTCGTTGA
>JAERRP010000115.1 GCA_016735415.1 Desulfobacterales bacterium
GGAGAGCACTCTCGGCAATAGCGACATACTTGAGGTCGTCGGGCATTCCGGCCTCAGCCAGCATGGCTTCGATAGCGGGCAAAAAGCGGGTCGAACGTTTCAACCATAAAACCGCCTGGTCCCGATCCCACAGGGAAATCAGCATTTCCTTTTCAAAACGCTCGCGTACCGAATCGTTTCCGAGCGGTACCGCTTCGCCGCAAAAATCGATCGGTTCACTGATCCGAACGGCCGATATCAAATCCGGCATCCGGGCTTGTGTGTATCCGCAAACCGGGAACAGACCAACAACCAGCAGCACCGACCAGAATTTCATTCTTAAAAGTGAAGATGGCACAAAGCACCTCTCATGGGGAAATTGATCTTTATCTAAACGAACCGCCCTTGCCTGTCAATTTCGGCTTCCCGGTTACCCACAAAACCAGAGTGCATTTTCGAAAACAGGCCGGGGGCCACCCTCGGAAGTGCGCATGGGCAACACCGACCCTTTCCGTGGTCTTTAATAATAGAACGATGTCAGCCAAACACAATTGTTGTATTTTCCAACGGAACTGTAGATATTTTCAACACTGCCCCAAATAGGCTATATATCATTAATATCTTTACTTTTTATTTAACTTGTTAATAATTATATTTTTCGGTGTTGTTTTTTTCGGCAATTTGTTGCATTTATCTACAACACCATGAAATGTTATATTTTATTTTACAACAGTCATTTCAGATAGTTGCATTTTATCGGGCAAACGAGCGATGGCACCTGTTTTGCTATACACGAGCGGTGAAAAGCGGAAACGAAACCAAAAGGTGTGAAATCAGCATTGAGTGACGACAGCAACTGCCAAAAGACAGGTACGCCACCACGGCCCCCGGACGGAAACGACAACGACCCCGCCGCACACCGGCCGCTGCTCTTTCAGCCCCATCAACCGCGTTCGTGTGTATGGTCACAGGGCCGGCTGGATATGCACAAACTCTGTGACAAAAGCCACCGCTGCAACGAATGCCCTTTGGACAAGGCCCTGCAGGATGCGGCCAAAAAAAACCGCAGCGCCCGTCGCCAGGGCAAGATTCCTCTCATTCCGGACGGCCGGATCGCCTACACCCGTGAGCGGCTCAAATTGTTACCGGCGGGTGAACGCCCCTGCCTTCTCTATGCCAACGGCCTGATCGACTACAAAATCTGCTGCAGCGATTATGAGTGTGTCTTCTGTGAATTCGACCGCTATTTCACCGAGCAATATCAGGTCCATGCCGTTGTCCGACCCCTGGATATCATGAATATCCGCAGCTTCCGCTTACCCCAGGGCTACTACTATCATCTGGGGCACACCTGGGTGCGCATCGAGGAAAAGGCGGAAGTCTGCATCGGTATCGACGACTTTGCTTTGCAGCTGATAGGGCCGATGGATCGGATCGAACTGCCCTTTGTGGGGCATGAAGTCCGCCAGGGGCAGAATAATATCAAGGCCATCCGGGAAGAGCGTCAGATCGCTCTGCAGATGCCCGTAAGCGGTATCGTTTCGGCCATCAACCTGACGGCCAGGGAGAAAACCGCCCTGGTCACCGAAGACCCCTACGCCAGCGGATGGTTGATCAAAGTCCAGACCTATAATCTGCGCCGCGACCTTAAAAACCTGACCATTGGCAGCGAGTCGGTGAAATGGCTTAACCGCGAAATCGACCGCTTGAACCGTGAATTCGAATCCAGCGGGGAGATGCCGGTCGATACAACCGCAAATAGCGACGACGACATGCGAAGGGCGGTGTCGGCCATGGACTGGGAGCGGATCAGCCGTTTGTTTCTGCATACATAAAAAAAACAGGGACCGTGAAATCCCTGTCCACAAAGAAGAGAACCCCGTTCAGGGGACAAAATAACCGGAAGAAAGGAGACGCGCAGACCCCCTCAGAACCATCCCGAAGATTGGCAGCTTCCGGATGAACGCTAAGCCCGCCAAACGATAGAGATCGAACCCATCGTTTGAGCCGAAACCGCTAAAGGAGAACGGCATGGATAGGTCGAACAACTGGAATTGGGACAGCGGCAAGAAAAACATTGCCGAATTCGGGAAATGGGAGGATTCGTTTGACTGGGTCGAAGAACCCTACGTCAGCCCGGATGGGGAAAAAATCGCCGCGGTCGTCAAAACCGGCGAAATGGAATTCAGCGTCTGTGTGAACGGCAGCGCCTGGGAGAACACCTTCGACAAAGTCTGGTATCTTCGCTTTTCTCCCGACGGCCGGCTGACCGGAATCGTTTCCGATACGGGCCAGTGGACCCTGGCCATCGACGGCACCCCCTGGGAAAATCAATTCGATTACATCTGGGATACCTCTTTCACGCAGGATGGCCAAACGATCGTCTGTACGGCCCAGCAGGGCATGAAGTACCTGCTCGTTAAAAACGGTGCCCCCTGGGAAACGGCTTTTGCCAATATCGGGCACACGGCCGTCAGCCCGGACGGCAGCCGCACGGCGGCGGTGGTCCAGACCGAAACCTTCAAGGAAGGCGACATTTTTAAGTTTCAGGAGGGTTGCTACTCCATTTCTGTGAACGGTCATGTCTGTGACCGCAACTTTATCAATGCCTGGGGGACCAGCTTCTCCGCCAATAATCAGCATGTGGCCACAGAAGTCCGCCTGTCGCTCTACGACTATACCATCGCTGTAGACGGCCAGACTTGGAATTCCGTCTACCCCTCGGTGTGGAAACCCCTTTTCAACCCCGGGGCTACATCCGTTACGGCCCCCGTCAAGGTGCCGGGCGGCTGGACCCTGGCCTGCGACGACAAGCCCCTCTGGACCAACAAATACGCCCAGCTGTGGCATCACATGTACAGCCCGGACGGCGACCAAATAGCGGCCATTGTAGCCTCCAAACTGGGGCGCTGGACCATGGCCATCGATGATCGGCCCTGGGCGCTGACCTTTGGGGATTTTATTGATGAAGCCGTTTTCAGCCCCGACGGCCGGCACCTGGCCTGTATCGGGGTTGAAAATAAAAAGCACCGGATCGTGGTCGATGGCCGGCCCTGGTCCGGTCAATACGACATGGCCTGGCAGCCGGTTTTCAGCCCGGACAGCCAGCACGTAGCCGCCAAAGTTGAAAAAGACGGCCAGTTTACCGTCACGGTGGACGGCCAACCCCTCAAAGAATCCTATACCCGGGTTTGGGATCCGACCTTCAGCCCGGATAACCGGCATATCATGGTGCGGGCCCTCGAAGGCCAGGGCGCCGATGCGATCTACACCCGTGCCGTAATCCCCTTAACCGAAATTCTGGGCTGAAAGGAGCATTACCATGCATGCTATCTATAATTTCGTCTCCGGCCCCCTGGCCTGGGTAGCCTTTATTCTATTCTTCGGGGGCATTCTCTACCAGTTGATCAGCCTGATCATGCTGGCCAAAAAGAAGGATGCCTACGTTTTCGAATACTGGAGTTTTTACTACGCCCTGCGCTCGATTCTTCACTGGATCTTTCCGTTTGCCAGCACCAACAGCCGCAATCGACCCTTCCTTACGATCGTGACCTTTATCTTTCACCTCTCCATTTTTATCACGCCGCTTTTTCTCTTTGCCCATATCACCATCATCAATGAAGCCTTCAATGTCAGCTGGTGGTTTTTGCCGGATGGCGTGGCCGATATCATGACACTTGTGGTGATCGGCGCCTGTGTGTTTTTTCTGGCCCGCCGCCTGATTCAACCAGATGTCAAATACCTGTCCTCGGCCGCAGACTACATCCTCCTGACCCTGGTGGCCGCCCCTTTTATTACCGGATATTGGGCCTATCATCAGTGGCCGGGCAATGAGTTCATGACGATTCTGCATATGTTTTCAGCCGAAATTCTGCTGGTCGCCATCCCTTTTACCAAATTGAATCACATGTTCCTGTTCTTCTTTACCCGCGGATACATGGGATCGGAGTTCGGCGGGGTAAGATTCGCCCGGGACTGGTAACCGACTGATCAGGACCTCATCAGGAAGGATGTCTACGATGAACGATGCAACAACCGTGGAAACGAAACAAATCTATGACGAAGGCATTGAAAAAGGCGCCGCAAAGCTGACGCCGGAGAGGATACGGCAAGTCTACCAGCAAATGATGGATGCCGAAGCCGGCGCCCGTCTGAAAACCTATGTCGAAACCTGTGTGAGCTGCGGACTTTGCAGCGAAGCCTGTCATTTCTACCTTTCCTATGACAAGGATCCACGCTTTTCGCCGGCCGGCAAGGTCAAACAGACCATGGCCGTGTTGATGAAGAAAAAAGGGGCGGTCAGCGTGGAATTCATGAAAAAAGCTTCCGAAATCGTCCACACCGAGTGCAATTTGTGCAAGCGCTGCGCACAATACTGCCCCTTCGGTCTGGATATCGCGTTTGTCATGCTGTTTGTACGCCGCCTCTGCCACAAACTGGGTATTTCACCTCAGTATATTCAGGACACGGCCCACAGCCATTCGGTTACTTATAACCAGATGTGGGTCAAAGGGGATGAATGGATTGACAGCCTTCAGTGGCAGGAGGAAGAAGCCCAGGAGGAGATTTCCAACCTGAGGATTCCGGTGGAAAAGGAAGGCGCCGATATCATGTACTCAGTCATCGCACCGGAGCCCAAATTCCGGGCCCAGCTGATCTATCAGGCCGCCGTGATTTTCAATGTGGCCGGACTGAACTGGACCATGCCGGCCACTCCGGGTTGGGACAACAGCGACATGGCCATGTATACGGGCGACAATGAGATTATGGCCCGCATCAAACGCATGCACTTTGAAACGGCCATGCGGCTTAAGGTCAAAAAAATCGTCATGGGCGAGTGCGGCCACGCCTTCCGCTCCATTTACGACATGGGCAACCGGACCCTGGGCTGGCGCATGCCCCCCGTGGAAGTAACGCACTCCATCGAGTTTTTTTATGGGTTGCTCAAAAGCGGCCAAATCAAAATCCCAAAAAAATACGAACCGTCCGTGACCATTCATGACCCCTGCAATGTCATCCGGGGCCGGGGGCTGCACGATATGCTTCGATACGTCGTCCATGCCATCTGTGAAAACGTTGTCGAAATGCATCCCAACCGCGAGCACAACTTCTGCTGTTCCGCCGGCGGCGGCGTCATCAACTGCGGCCCCCCATGGAAGATGAAGCGCGTCAACGGCAACAGGGTCAAGGCCAACCAGCTTTTCGAGGCCAAAAGCCGCGGGGCCGAAACCTGCGTGGCCCCCTGCCACAACTGCCACGGCGGTCTGGAAGACATCATCCATCATAACGGGATCGGGATGGACCTGAAATTCCTGGGAGACATTATTTACGAAGTCATGGAAAAACCCGAACGCGTTTAGGCGGGTCCCGGATTGACTTTTTTCCTCAGCGAAAATGACAAGGGAGAAAGAAGCATGCAGAAAAACAGCATTTTAATCCTGACACTGATCGGCATCATCGCTCTGGCCGGATTAACGGCCAATGCTCAGGAGGATATGGAATTCGTCGAGGACAGCGGGTTTGCGACCACGATGCGCCCCCTGCCGGCCTTCAAACACGATGAGCACAACGAAAAGGCCGGCATTGAAGACTGCATCGAATGCCATCACGTGTATGACCAGGCCGGCCAGCGGCTGGAAGACGAAAGCTCCGAAGATCAGGAATGCTCGGAATGCCACGGCGCCCAGGGGGATGAATTCCCCATGGAGCTGGTGCGCCGTTTTCACATGAACTGCAAAGGCTGCCATCAGGATGCCCAAGCCGGCCCGGTGACCTGCGGGACATGCCATGTCCGCACGCCGTGATACCGGAGGGAACGCCACGAATGCCGAATGACTTAAAGGCATCAATCTGACCCGTTGGCCACAACATTCAACAGAAAGGCCTGAATATGGCAAAAAGAATCCTTATCATCGACGACGACCCGGTGGTGGTCAAGTATCTGACAACCCTGTTTGCAGAAAACGACTATGAAACCGACTCGGCTTCCAACGGTGTCGAGGGGATGGAAAAAATGAAGGCGGCCCAACCCGATCTGATCACCCTCGACCTGGAAATGCCCGAGGAATGGGGCTCACGACTCTACCGTAAAATGAGCAAAGACAAAGAACTCAAGGACATTCCAGTTATCGTGATCAGCGGCATGGCCGGCCGCCACGCCGTCAAATCCGCCGTGGCTTATGTGGCCAAACCGTTCGATCCCGATAAACTTCTGGGGATTGTCAAAAAAACAATTGGTTAGACCCTATTTTGATTTCTGGATCTCGTAGCGCTTGATCTTGTTGTAGAGCGTGGAACGATCGATTCCCAGAATGCGGGCACAGCGGGTCATATTCCAGTCGTTTTCATCCAGGGCATGGGCGATATGGGCCATTTCCATCTGGCGCAGGGAACCGCTGAAAACCGGCGGCGGGCATTCCGGGCGGAAAAAGGGCAATCCCTCCGGAGCAATCTGATCCGACTTGCCGATCACGACCGCCCACTCGATGGCGTTGCGCAGTTCGCGCACATTCCCCGGCCATTCATGCAGCATCATTTCATCCATGGCGCCGCGGCTTATTTTCTTAACGCTTTTGCCGGTCTCGTGGATGTACCGCAGCAGGAAATGTTCCGCCAGCAGCGGGATATCTTCTTTGCGCTCGCGCAAGGGGGGCATTTCAAAGGAAATAACATTTAAACGATAGTAAAGGTCTTCACGGAAGTCGCCGGTGGTCACGGAGGCCTTGAGATCGCGGTTGGTGGCGGCAATCACCCGGAAATCGGCTTCCATAGGCTGCGTCCCGCCGACCCGGTAGAAAACGCGATTCTCCAGCACCCGCAGGAGATCGACCTGCATGCGCATACTGATTTCCCCGATTTCATCCAGGAAAAGCGTACCGCCATGAGCCATCTCCAGGCGACCTTTCTTGGTTTCGGCCGCACTGGTGAAGGCCCCCTTCTGGTAGCCGAACAGCTCGCTTTCCATCAGGTTTTCCGGAATGGAACCGCAATTGACGGTAACGAAGGGGCCGTTGCAGCGGGTGCTGTTGGAATGGATGGCTTTGGCGGCCAGTTCTTTGCCCGTGCCGGTTTCGCCGGTGATCAACACGATCGAGTCCATGGGCGCCACATCCTGAATCAGCTGAAAGACGCGCTGCATGGCAGCGGACTGGGCAATCATGCTCTCAAAGTGATCCGTCGGGACTAAAAAATCCCCCTGCGAAGCACTATTGCCGGGCTGAAACCGGCGCGCCATGATTTCATGCAGCCGGCCGCAGAGCTTATCCGGCTGAATCGGTTTCAACAGATAGTCATGGGCGCCCTCTTTCATACAGGCCACCGCATTAAGGATGCTGCCGTAGGCGGCTATCATGATAACCACCAGGTCCGGATCATTGGCCTTGACGTTCTTCAGGAGTTCCAACCCCTTGCGGCCGTCTTCCCCCACATCGGTCAGCAGGACGTTGAAACGCTGGTTGTGCAAAAGGGCCCGGGCCGCATCGCCGGGTCCGGAGGTCGTGACGTTATACCCCCTTTCCGTCAGGCAATCGGCAAGTTTATCCCGGGCCGAACGGTTCGGGTCCACAATCAGTATCCTGCCGGAATCGGTCATCATGGCACAAGCCTGTCTTCTTAACGCTTCAAAAGGGCCATGGCCCGGTTCACGACATTCTCGACCGTTAATCCGAATTTTTCCTGAACCACCGGTCCCGGCGCCGAGGCACCGAAAGTGGTCACGCCCACAACCCGGTCGGGACCCAGGACATAGCGATCCCACCCCATGGGGATCCCGGCCTCCACGGCCAGGCGAACGGTGACCTCCGGAGGCAGCACCTGCTCGCGGTAGGACACCGGCATGGCTTCGAAAAGCTCCCAGCTCGGCATGCTGACCACCCGCACGGCAACGCCCTTGGCATTGAGAACCCGCCCGGCCTCGCGCACCAGATGAACTTCTGATCCGCTGGCGATCAGGATGATATCGGGCGACCCGCCGGCATCGGCCATGATGTAAGCCCCTTTGGCCAGCTCGGCGGCCGGGGGGTTCTTCTGGCGATCCAGGACGGGCAGCTTCTGGCGGGTCAGCACCAAAGCCACCGGACAGTCTTCGGAGAGGATGGCCTGGCGCCAGGCTTCCGCGGTTTCAGTGGCATCCGCCGGCCGGATCACCGTCAACCCAGGGATGGACCTCAGACTGGCCAGATGTTCTACGGGCTGGTGGGTGGGGCCGTCTTCACCCACCGCAATGCTGTCGTGCGTGAAGACATAGATCACCGGCAGACCCATCAGGGCGGCCAGCCGGATGGCCGGGCGCATGTAGTCGGCAAACACGAAAAATGTTCCGCCGTAAGGGCGCACCCCGCCGTGCAGCATCATCCCCGACATGATGGCGGCCATGGCATGCTCGCGCACACCAAACCGGATGTTGCGGCCCTCATAGGATGTCTTCTGAAATTCGGACAAACCGTTGAGAAAGGTCTTGTTGGAAGGCGCCGGGTGGGCCGCCCCGCCGATCAGGGTGGTCACCTGCGCGGCAACGGCATTCAATACGCTTCCCGAAGCGGCACGGGTGGCGATCGGCCCGTCTTGGGGGCTGAAAGCCGGCAGGACGGCCTGCCAGTCCTCTGGCAGCTGGCCGTCGATGCAGGCCTGCCAGTCAGCGGCCGCTTCGGGATGACGGCTGCGGAAATCCGCCCGCCGTGCTTGCCATTCGGCTTCCAACGTCTGTCCACGATCAAGGCATTCGCTAAACCTGGCCCGGACGTCATCCGAAACACCGAAGAAGACGTCATCCGGACACCCCAGGCACTGTTTGGTCAGGCAGACTTCCGCCTCCCCCAGGGGGGCGCCATGCGCATCGGCGGTTCCCTGCTTGTTGGGGCTGCCGAAAGCAATCTGGGTGCGCAGCATGATGATCGAAGGCCTGGCGGTTTCAAAGCCGGCGGCTTCAATGGCCGCGGCAATGGCCGCGGTGTCGTTGCCGTCTTCCACTTTCTGGACGTGCCACTGGCAGGCCTCGAAGCGCCGACCGACATCCTCGGTAAAGGTGAGGTCCGTCGGGCCCTCGATTGAAATCTGGTTGTCGTCGTAAAGCACGATGAGTCGCCCCAGGCCGAGATGTCCGGCCAGGGAGGTAGCTTCCGCGCTGATGCCTTCCATCAAATCCCCGTCGCCGCACATGACATAGGTATAATGATCCACAATCGTGCGGTCCTCCGCATTGAAGCGGGCCGCCAGGTGCCGTTCCGCCATGGCCATGCCGACCGCGTTGGCAAGCCCCTGGCCAAGCGGGCCGGTTGTGGTTTCCACACCGGGGGTATGGCGGTATTCGGGATGACCGGGGGTTTTACTGCCCCACTGTCGGAAATCCTTGATGTCTTCCAGACTCAGATCGTAGCCGGTCAGATGCAGCAGGCTGTAGAGCAGCATGGAGGCATGCCCGCCGGAAAGAACGAAGCGGTCGCGGTCGGGCCACTGGGGATTGGCCGGATTGTGCCGTAAATAGCGGGTCCACAGCACATAGGCGGCGGCCGCCAGTCCCATGGGGGCCCCGGGATGGCCCGAGTTGGCCTTTTCAACGGCATCCATGGCAAGGGTGCGAATGGTGTTGATACACATACGGTCAAGATCCGAACGGTTGGCGGTCAGGCCTTCACTCATCTTAAGAATTCTCCCTTCTCATGTGCTTGCTATTCCATGGCTGCTGTACCCGAGGGTTGTCGGGAGCAACCGCTTTATCCCTGGTATCCTTGGCAATCGCCCGAGCGGCCGCCTTTATGATGCGTCTAAAGCGCACGCAAGTATTCCGGTTTCAGTTGGATGTCACCTTCCAGCGCGCGGTTGATCAACTGGAGCGTCTTTTCTTTGTCGGCCGGCATGCGGGCCCGGATCGGCAGGTAATTGGAAGCATGGTTGGCATGAAACAGGCCCCGGGTCATGTGCGTGTGTGCGATCATGGTCCCCAGCTCCATCAACATTTCCCGGGGGCCGATCAACTCGAAGCGGCCGTTTTCGAAATCGGCATGCAGGGCGGTCCCCGGAATCAGCATCAGGCTGAGCGCACCGACGAATTCGGGATCGACGCGTGACAGCACGCGGCCGGTTTCCCGGGCGTGGATTTCGGAACGCTCACGGCCGGCGACCCCCAGCAGAACCGTCAGCGACAGCTTGATACCGGCCTGACGCACTTTTCTCCCGGTCTCGATCATGCGGGCCGCACGGGCCCCCTTGTTGATATGTCTCAGGGTTTGATCGTCGCCGGATTCAAGCCCCATGTAAGCGATCCCCAAACCGAGCGATCGCAGCAGCGCCAGTTCCTCCGCCGTTTTCATGGCGATGCTCTTGGTATTGGCGTAGATACCGACCCGGGTTACCCAGGGCAACCGGTCTTTGATCTTTTCCAGAATGGTCTTCAAACGCCGCTGCGGAATGATCAGGCCGTCACCGTCACAGATAAAGAGGCGTTTCTGGCGGCGGCAATACCGGGCGGCAAAATCGATATCGGCGTCGATGACATCGTCCGGCTTGATTTTGAAGCGTTGGCCCTTGTAGGCGCCGCAAAAAGTGCATTTGTTGTGGGAGCACCCCACCGTGGCCTGAAGGAGAATGCTGTTGGACTCGCTGGGCGGTCGAATAATATGGCCTTCGTAATGCATGTTTTCAGATCCTTGGGAACACCCAGCGCAAAACCAGATCGTAAATCAGGGGAACGGCGATGGCCGGCAGCATGTTGCCGATACGCAATCGCTTGATGCCCAGAATGTTGAACCCGATCGCCAGGATGAGAAGCCCCCCGACCGCCGTCATCTGCTCAACCACCGGCGTGGTCAGAAAGGGTTTGAGGTAGGTGGCCGAAAGGGTGATCGATCCCTGGTACAAAAAAACGGCCAGCGATGAAAAAATCACACCGATTCCCAATGTGGAAGCAAACACAATGGAAGTCACACCGTCCAGCAGCGATTTGGCATAAAGCGTCTGGTGATTCCCGGTCAGACCGCTCTCCAGCGACCCCACAACCGCCATGGCACCGACACAGAAGACCAGACTGGCCGTAACGAAGGCGTTGGCCAGACCCTCTTCACGGCCCGCAAACCGGCGCCCGATCCAGTGACCCATGCCCTCCAGACGTTCTTCGATCCCCAGGGCCTCCCCCAGAAGACTCCCTATCACCAGGCTGATAATGACCAGAAGCAGGGCATCGGTTTGCAGGGCACTTTTGGCACCGATCAGCAATACCGCCAGGCCAATGGCGGAAAGGATCGTCTCCTTGTATCTGGCGGGAATGCCGGCCTTGAGCCCGACACCCACCAGACTGCCGACGATAATGGCCACGGTATTGATCAATGTTCCCTGCACCCCACCAACCTCCCGGATGTCATTTGCGGCCCGACCCTATTGAATACGGGCGAAAAATGCAATCCCAAAACCGTGCTGGCAGTCGATGTTGAGAAAAGGACCGGGAACAGAAAACCCGTGGAGCTCCATTCATGCAGCGAACAGTCTCTTAAGCTGTCGATTCGGGCGGATCGCTGTCCCTCGGAAAGAGGGGTGGGAATTCCTTGTCGATACTGTTCAACAGAAAATCATAGAAGCTTGGGGGGGCTGACAGACGGACGAAATGGCGGATATTGCGTATCAGATAGGCGGCGGTGGCTGCTTCCCCGTCGCTTTGAAGGCGGAAGGCCAGCATGCGCTGGAGGCGTTTATCGCCTTTGTCCCGGTCCGGCACCATTCGTATCACGCGCTGAAAAACCATCTGGAAGGCACCGGAGCGGTTTTCGATTGCAATTATTTTGGAGTTCATGGCGGCCACCGCAACGGTAGAAGAGATCGGTTCTCTCTATCCCCAAACATTAAGACATTACCACCGCGGCGCAAGCGCCCATCATCGCCGGATCGTTTCACCAGGGCGCAAGGGGCACCGAACCTATTGAAAAAAAAGTGACGCCATATTAAAGATGTAAAGTTGATCTCAGGCAAATAACATCCAGGATGAACGGCAGTATTCGGGGACTCCCCAAATGGCTACGGACTACGAGGCGCGCCAGATCAAAAACCTGCAGCGAACCCTGGAGCAGGAGCGCAGCAGGCGCCGAAAAAATGAAAAAAGACTCAACGAAGCCCTGACCCTGCTTCAAAAATCCCTGAAGGAACGCGAGAAATATCGCAATCTGGTCGAAGATATCAACGCCATCATCTTTGCCACGGATCAGGATGGCGTCATCATCTACGTCAGCCCCATTATCCATGCCTACACCGGGTACCGTCCGGATGAGTGTATCGGCATCCCTTTCCTGAACCTCGTATATTCCGATGACCGCACGCATCTGCGGAAAATATACCCCAAGATCGTCGCCGGCCGGCTCAAATCCACCGAATACCGAATCCGCCATAAACGCCACCACTTTTGCTGGGTCAAGGCCTTCAACCGTCCCATCATCAGCGAAGGCGTTTTCAAGGGGCTGCGCGGTGTCATGGTGGACATCACCGATCGAAAAAAAGCGGAAGACGCCTTCAGGGAAAGTGAAATAAAGCATCAGACCATTATCGAAAGTATCGAAGAGGGCTATTTCGAGCTCGATCTGAAGGGCAACCTCACCTTTGTCAACACCCCCTTATGCCGCATCGCGGGCTTTTCAAAATCCCAGCTGTTGTTTACGAACTACCGGGAATACACCTCGCGGCGCACGGCCCGCACTCTTTTTCGAATTTTCAGCCGGGTATTCCGAACCGGCATCCCCCTGGCCAACCAGGACTTCAAGGCGGTCAAAGAGGGCCAAAGCATCATCCTCGAAATATCGGCCTCGCTGGTGCGCAATCGTGATGCGCAGCCGATCGGGTTCCGGGGCATGCTGCGGGATATCACCTCGCGAAGACGGGTGCAGGCCGAGCTCAAGGATCTGGAAAAACAGCTTTACCATGCCCAGCGCATGGAGGCCATCGGCACTTTGGCCGGCGGGATCGCCCACGATTTCAACAATATCCTCATGGGTATGCAGGGCAATATATCACTTCTGCTCATGCGCATGCCGCCCCACCATCCCCTGACCCAGAAACTGAAAAATGTCGAGCAGTATATTCAAAACGGAGCGGGGCTGACCCATCAATTGCTGGATTTTGCGCATACCAAGCGGCGTCCGACCCGTATCTCGGACCTGAACTTTCTGATCCACAAATCCGCCTGGATGTTTGGCCGCACCAAGAAGGAAGTGAGCATCGATCTTACCGGCCTTAAAGCCACCTGGACGGTCAATGTGGACAGCGGCCAGATCGAGCAGGTTCTGGTCAATCTCTACATCAACGCCTGGCAGGCCATGCCCGGTGGGGGAGGGCTTATTCTGCCCACCCGGAATGTCGAGCTG
>JAERRP010000657.1 GCA_016735415.1 Desulfobacterales bacterium
GGTCCAATAATCCCGGCCCATTGGCAGCCAGGCAGAGAATCAAATCGGGGAAGCCCTCCCTTGCCAGTCTCAAGGTCTTCAGGGTAGCTTCAGGATTGGCGGAAGGATCCCCCGGCCCGATAATCCCGGCTACCTGGGTACTCGCCTCGTTTTTAAATGCCCGCTTTAAATACTCAAATGCCTGATTCGGTGAAATTTCCCTGTTTGTGACCCCGGGCAGGCTTTCATTGACGCAATCGTATCTTTGGTTGCAGTAGTTGCATCTAATATTGCAGATCGGCGCCACAGGCAGATACACACGTACAAAATTTCCTTTCACCTTTTCATTGAAGCACGGGTGATCACGAAGATTCATTTTTCTTTCTCCCTTACGGCATTAAGACTTTTATGGAAGTCATAACAGATGCTCTGTTGCGGCCTCTCCGTCTTCCAGCGCATCCAGAATTTCATCAACAATATCTTCAGTTGCGACATTCCCATACCAGAAAGTTTCCGGGTAGATCACCATCACGGGACCGTTATCGCACTGCTTCATACAACCGGTGCTGGTCAGTAATGCGTCTAGCCCCCTGTCGAGTATTTCATTTTCGATATATGGAATTAAATCCATAGATCCTTTTTTGCTGCATTTTCCTTTAACTTCACCTGACGGCCTGAAACTTGAACAAACAAAAATATGATGTTTCGGTTTTTCCATTTTTTTATTCCTCCCCCAATATTTCACATAAATATCATCATACAGGTCAAATCCGCAAATATCCTACATACATCCCATACCTGCCCCATCACACGGGCGGTTGCACGCGTCCACATCGCGTTTGATCATGTAGTTCATGCTGTAACCTTCAAAAACCGCTTCAACCGCTTCATCTATCATTCCGTCCAGTTCGAGGATGTCGATTCCTTTTTTTGAAATAACCTCCCTTGGATTATGACCGATTCCGTTTACGAGAAGCGCCCGGCAGTCGCCTATGGTTTCAGCCAGTTCTTCCAATTGTTTCAAACAGTGTCCGGGTTCGGGTGTTTAGCGGGATTCAATGAATACTATTTGTTCCTCCTTTTTGCCGTAGATAAATAACTCCCGCGCCTTGCCCAGCTTTTGATTTACGAGTGCGCCCTCCAAACTGGCGACCGCGACATAGGGACGTTGTTCATCGTAAATCTCCGGAAGTTCTGCGCACTCATTTAATTTTTTAATTAATTCCGCATTGTTTTCTTCGCCCAAAATACCGATGGCATCGGCCCGGCTCCTTGCGCAGTGATACATCTGCGGGATATATCTGGCGGCTTTTTTCCTAATCTTTCTTACCAGTTCTTTGGGGGGTTCCTTGAAATTCGCGAACACGGAACCTTTATTCGGATAAAAGGGGATGCAATTTAATATGTCTACTTTCAATTCCCCCATTTTTTTTGCAACGGCTTCAATATGATCCTCATTTATTCCCGGTAAAATGATGGTATTTACCTTGGTTGTGATGCCTTTTTCTTTCAGCTTTTCTATGGCTTCAAGCTGCTTTTCCAGTAGAATTTTCATGCCTGTTTTTGGGGACAGCACTTTTTTTCCATAACGGATAAACGAATATATTTGAGCGCCGATGTCGTAATCTATTGTGTTTAAGGTTACGGTTACATGGCTTATTCCAATTTCCGCAAGTTCATCGATATAAGGCGAAAGCGCCAACCCGTTTGTGGCAAGACAAAGTATCATGTCCGGGTATTTTTCCCTTACCAGGGTTAAGGTCTGCATTGTTTCTTTTAGATTAGCAAAGGGATCTCCCGGGCCAGCAATCCCCACAACGGAAATATTGTTTGTCTTTTCAAAGACAAAATCCAGATATGCCATGGCCTGATGCGGCGTCAGTACGGCGCTCGTTACCCCGGGCCGGCTTTCATTGACGCAGTCGTATTTGCGATCGCAGTAATTACACTGAATGTTGCACCTTGGCGCGACCGGAAGGTGTACCCTTCCGAATTTTCCTCGTACTTTCGCGTTAAAACATGGGTGGTTTAACAGATCCATTTTCATTCTCCCTCCGGTTTTTTCAACCCTACATATACGTATAGCCCACAGGTGAGGCATCCTGCTTTAATGCGATGATTGTATTTGAAATGGCATCAAACAATTGCTGAGCCCCCCTGTAACCCACATGAACAATCCTGCCGCCCCCAAGCCGGTCATGTATGGGAAACCCTACGCGGATCAGGGGCTTTTTTAACTCCCGGGCCAGCTTGTATCCCTTGCTGTTGCCGATTAAAAAATCAGGGGA
>JAERRP010000021.1 GCA_016735415.1 Desulfobacterales bacterium
GGTCATCCCCTGAATGGAGACACCGGCGCGGTGGACCGTTTCGCGATCGCCGGATACCAGCGGGTGCCACCAGGAAAGTAGCTCTCCGGCGGCCAGCTTTCGATAAGCACAGGTTGCCGGCAGCCAGCCGTTCGTGTGAAGATTATCCGCCGAAAGGCGCAGGCATTCGGGAACAATTTCGGTTCGTCGCCGATAGTCCCGGCACCGGCAGGTATGCCGGTCCAGAAGACGGCAGGCCACCATGGTAAAGTAGACCCGGCCGCTCTCCCGGTCCTGCAGCTTGTGCAGGCAACAGCGGGCGCAGCCGTCGCAGAGGGATTCCCATTGGTCCCCTGTCATGTCGGCCAGGACGGTGGTTTCCCAGAAGGGTATGGATTTCGATCCCATGGCGTCAGGGCTGTACCAGAACAGCCCTATCGATCATGATCGATTTGACGGGAACATCCCTGTATCCGCCGGCGGCCCGGGTCGAGACCGCCGCAATGCGGTCCACCACATTCATGCCCTCCACGACCCGGCCGAAAACGCAATAGCCCCAACCCGCGCGGGAACGGTTTTTGTAGTCCAGGGAGGGGTTGTCCTTGGTGCTGATAAAAAATTGCGAAGTGGCCGAATGGGGATTGTTGGTGCGCGCCATGGCGACCGTTCCCCGTTTGTTCTTCAGGCCGTTGGCGGCTTCATTGCGGATGGGCGCACGGCCGGCCTTGGCGACCATGCCGGGCAGCATGCCGCCGCCCTGGATCATGAACTTCTTGATCACGCGATGAAAAATGGTGCCGTCGTAATAACCCTCACGCACATAGGTCAGAAAATTCTCGACGGTCTGCGGGGCGGCCTGGGGGTCCAGTTCCAGAATGATCGGTCCCTTGGTGGTTTCCAGGCGGACCTGCGGGTTGCCGGCCTGGGCAAGGCCGGCCAGCATTACGAAAACGATTGCCACAACAGCCAGTTTCGCGATTTTCACGGTCGCATCCTCCCTGTGTCACAGGTTTCTTGAAACGACTTCTAGTGTATTTTGCGTCAATCGTCAACTCGATCCGACAGGGTATATAACGGACGCTGCCGGGGTGGTTGGAATCGACCTCGAAATGCTACCCGCTGGCCGGTACGGGTTTCAGGGCGGAAACCCGAAACAAATTGACACCCGGCGGGCTTTCGGGTAAACTTCGGCCAGCCTAGATTTTTTAACCCCCATGAGGAAACGGCATGGCTGCATCGGAAGCGCTCACCGCGAGCATGGAAGATTATCTGGAAGCGATTTACCACATCGTTCGGAAGAAACAGGCGGCCCGTGCCAAGGACATTGCCAGACGCCTGGAAGTCAACAATTCTTCCGTTACCGGAGCACTGCGGACGCTTTCGGACAAAGGGCTCATCAATTATGCGCCCTATGATGTAATCACGCTCACCCCCAAAGGCCGGCTGCATGCCGAAGATGTGGTCCGCCGCCATGAGGCCCTGCTGGATTTTTTCACCAAGGTGCTCTGCGTCGATGCCGCCGAGGCCTCGAAGGCGGCCTGCAAGATGGAGCACGCCGTTTCCCGCACGATTCTCGATCGCCTGATCCGGTTTGTCGAGTTCCTGGAAATCTGCCCCCGCGGCGGCGAATCCCTGATCCAGGGATTTAAGAACCATTGCAGCCAGGACGAAAATTTCACCACCTGCAGCGAATCCATTGCCGAATGCCTCGAAGTCCTGAAGAGGCGCCAGCGCGATATCGAGGGCGACACCCTGGATACGGCATCGCTCAAGGAGCTGGAACCTCATCAGCGCGGCAAGATCATCAGGATCAAAGGCAAGGGCAGGGTAAGCAAGAAACTGTCCGATCTGGAGATTACCCCCGGCAGCATGGTGGAAGTCCTGCGAATCCAGCCGGATATGGACGCCATCGAAATCAAGGTGCGGGGTTACCGCCTGACCCTCAGGGAGGAAGATGGCGCCAAGATCCTGGTGGAACGCTATTTCGGGCTCGCGAAAAAATAACTTCACGACCGAGGAACCATACCCCCATGCAACCCTTCCGGGCCTTTCCGGCCGAGTTCAAGTCCCGCATCCGTTTTGTTCTGACCGACATTGACGATACCCTCACGGTTGGCGGGCGCCTCCCCTCGACCACCCTGGCCGCCATGGAAACGCTGCAGGCCGCCGGAATCCAGGTGATTCCCGTCACCGGCCGCCCGGCCGGCTGGTGCGACCACATGGCGCGCATGTGGCCCATCGCCGGCCTGGTGGGTGAAAACGGCGCCTTTTACTTCGCCTATGACACGCACCGGCGACGGATGCACCGCTGCTATTGGAAATCGGAACGGGAGCGACGGAAAGACCGCCGGCGTCTGGAGCGCCTTGAGTCGAAAATTCTGGAGCGCGTGCCGGGATGCCGCGTATCGGCCGACCAGGCTTACCGGGAAGCGGATCTGGCGATCGATTTCTGCGAAGATGTCCCCCCCCTGCCCATGACGGCGGTGGCGGAAATCAAACGATGTTTCGAACAGGCCGGCGCCCGGGCCAAGATCAGCTCCATCCACGTCAACGGCTGGTTCGGGGATTACGACAAGCTGGCCATGACCCAGACTTTTTTCAAAGAACAGTTCAACCGTGATCTGGCGGCCGTTCGTGACGAGATCGTATTCGCCGGTGATTCCCCCAACGACGAACCCATGTTCGCCTATTTCCCCCATGCCGTCGGGGTGGCCAATGTGCGCAAGTATGCCGAGCGGATGCAACACCCGCCCGCCTGGGTCACCGAAAACGAAGGCGGATTGGGGTTTGCCGAAATGGTGGGGGTCCTTCTGGATCGCTGATCCAGAAGGATTTTAACACCGCCTCGTCAAGCGCCGTAGCTTTCCGGCGGCCTGTTGAGGGTGTTTAAATACTGAACAGAAGCCACCCAGCTCTATTTTTCCTTCTCCACCAGACCTTTCACAAACCAGCGCTGCATGAGCAACACGACCAGGATCGGCGGCAGCATGACGATCAGGGCGGCCGCCATGGCTTCGTTCCAGAAGGGCAGATCGTCCGCCTGGGGAATCAGGTTCTGAAGCCCGATCACGGCCGTCGTCATCTTAGGGTTGGTCGTGATCAGCAGGGGCCAGAGGTACTGGTTCCATCCGTAGACAAACTCAATGACCACCAGGGCGGCGATGTTGGTCTTGGACAGGGGCAGAATGATTTTACGGAAAAAGGTCATGGCCGAGGCCCCGTCGATTTTAGCGGCCTCACAGAGTTCTTCCGGAATGGTCAGGAAAAACTGGCGAAAGAGAAAGGTGCAGGTGGCGGAAGCCACCAGGGGCAGGATCAGGCCCGTATAGCTGTCCAGCAGGCTAAAATCGAGTTTAACCTGGATATCGTGCCCGACAAACCAGGCGACGAGCCCGTCAATATGCAGAAATTCCCATAAAATCTGCAGGGGACCGAACAGATTGGCCGCCATTTC
>JAERRP010000532.1 GCA_016735415.1 Desulfobacterales bacterium
ACGAGGAGTGAGTCGTATTTGTCGTGCGCCGCAGTGACGAGCCCTTCGCGTACCGCCGATATCAAGCTTTTTCCGGACCCGTTCCGAAGAAGGGGGCATGATTGGACGTGAAGTACGGCGGATCGTTGTTCAGGATCGCGCGGATGGGGGCCGGCTTTTTGAATTCCCGGGCCAGGAAGCGCCGCACCGCATCGCGGTTCCAGCCCTGGGGATGCACGAACTCGCGGTAAAGGGAAAGATCCCCCTCGTAAAAAGGCACCGTGTCGAGCGCGCGAGCTTCTTCACTGTAGGCCGGCAGGTTGAAAACGGCCAGGTTCAGAAAGTCGATGGCCTCGGCATGGTCCAGGGTAAAGCTGAGTGTCCGGCGGGCCCGCTCCGGGGTTTCGGCCGGCGTTCCGAAAAGAAGATAAACGTAGGTGGCAATGCCGGCCGTCCGCAGGGTTTTGAGTGCCGCCGAGACGGTGGCCAGTTCCACCCCCTTGGACAGGGCATTGAGTACGGCCTGGTCCCCGGACTCGACCCCCAGCTTGAGCAGCACGCATCCCGAAGCCCGCAGCCCCGCGGCAAAATCCGGATCGGCCAGGTGGGGCGTGATCCGCACGAATCCGTACCAGGGCGCGCCGGGCGGGTTGGCGATCAGGTGCTTCATCAGCCGGGGGGGCAGGGCATTGTCCAGAAAATGGATCAGGCGCGGCCTGGTTTGCGGTCCCATGGCCTGGAGGTCGCTCACCACAGCCTGCGGCCGGACCGGGCGGTAGCGGCCGTTTTCCGCTTTTTCCGGGCAGAAGGCACACTTCTTCCAGTAGCAACCCCGGGAAGTATTGTAGGGCAGCACACGCCCGGGCGCCAGATAGCGCTCCCGGGGCAGGGCGGAAAAATCAACCCCCGGGCAGGACGAATCGGCCGCGGCCTCACCCCCGCACATCGCAACCAGCTTCTCTTCGCCCGGGCCGGCCACCAGTTTGTCCACCAGTCCCTGAAAGGGGTTCCTAAACCCCGGAATCCCCATCCAGGAGGTCACCAGCCCGCCGCCGCACACAATTCCGGTTTGGGGAAAACGCTTGCGGATGAACCCGATCATGGCAAAGGCGCAGAGGGCCTGGCTCATGAAATTGATGGAAAATCCGACCAGGTCCGGTGCCTTTTCGTCGAACAGGGCTGAAAGTTTTCCGGAAAAGCTCGCAAAGAAGGGATTGGTCACGAAGGTTGCGGCCGCCTGTACCAGGTCGCCGCTGCGCACCGGCGACAGCGCGGGCGATCCGTAATCGGAAAGTGAAATCCGGGCGTGGGATTCAAGACCCGCCACGTGGAGGACCCGGTTGACGTCCATCACGGCCCGTTTGTAGCGGTCCCGGTGCCGGTAAAGATCGGGGGACCGCAGCGCTTTAAGATTAGCATCGCGATGGTGCCGGGCTCGGCGGGTCCAGGTGTCGTCCGCCGCGATGGGACCCTGAATCAGGTCCAGAATTCCCTCCAGGCTGGCATCGTAAACCCGGCCGTCGATCCCCGCGGACCGCAGGGCCCACGCCAGCCGGGCGATCCCGGCCGGCGGTTCGCAGGGCTTGGCCACGGGGGGATGAATCAGAAGGACCGATTTTTTATCCATCATGAAAACAGCCGTTAAGAAGTTGTGGGAAGTGTTTCGGTTTGCCTTAAGGCTCGCGCACTTAAAGGCAGGTCACGAAGACCGATGCCAGATTCTGTCGTTTTGTTTGAGCCATTTAGCATCCTAACCGCCTCATATTTTGAGGCGATTATAGAGTATATCCGTCTTAACGACAACTTTCTCCGACGATCCGTCGACACCCACCGGATCGGGGTTTTGATTTAGGGCCCTATCTGAAAAAGCTGGAACATTTTTTTGAGACCGGTCGATTGTCATGATATTGGGATCTAATTGAAGATTTGCTTTAAAATAGGCTGAAAAATTATTCCATGCTATAAAGGAAGTCTCTCCATATGCGACAACCGTTGTGCCACAAAAAAAAAGATTTGTAGAGTCTGAATGATCGAAAAGTGTTTTGATATACCGTTTATTGCAGACTTGGCCCTTAGGGAAAAGCAGATTCAGCAGAACTACCGGCCGGTCATTGCGGTCCATAAATGGTTCGCCCGACGCCCGGGTACGATGTTTCGTGGATTGCTGCTGGCTGAGTTCT
>JAERRP010000152.1 GCA_016735415.1 Desulfobacterales bacterium
GATTAAGCGCTTCCTTTACCCCATTGTCATTCACGACGAATAACGGTTCATGGCCTCCGTTGATATAGATTAGAATGCCGCTTTCAGGCTCCAGTATGCCGAAGAAAAGGGTCGCGAACATGCACATATCGCCATGTTCGCGAGCAATGTAGTCATTTGTTAAAGCCACGGCCCGGATTGCTTCGACCTGACTGTATTGGCGAGGCGCGGTGGCTTCGATATTGCCCCCTACCGTGTGCGTGGATCGATTGACCAGGTTCCGGTTGAGTTGGGCCGCCCCTGAAAAAATGCGAATCAGGCTCCTGAAAAGGGCCATGAAAAGGGCGGCACCGACCCCTTTGTCGCAGACATCGCCAATCACTAGCCCGAGATACCCTCCAGGCAATCCAAACACATCGTAGAAATCTCCGGATATGCGGTTCGCCGGGAAAAAGAACCCTTCAATCTCCCAGCCGGAAAGACGGGGAAGATCCGTGGGTAAAAAATCCATCTGCATCGTGCGGCACTTGTTCAACTCATCGGTCAATGTTTGTGAAAAAATCTCGCATTCTTTTTGGGCCGTTCCCAACGCATTCAGGGAATCACTGAGATTGGCAAACAGGTTGGCGTTCTCGACAATCAAGGCCATCTGGTTGGCTAGAATGCGCATGATATCGGCAATCTTGGGCGTAAAATGTTCCGGTTCGGAATGAGCCAGCGTCAGAACACCCAGGAGCATTTCAGCGCTGATGATCGGCAGACAGAGGGCACTACCGGCGTGATAGGGTTGCTCCGGCACGCCCAGCCAGCGTGAATCGGTGCGCGTGTCCGGCACCAGTCCGATCTCGTGGTGATGTGCCACCCAGCCGGCCAGTCCCTCTTCCAACACCCGCTCAATAAGCTCGGTTTTAGTATAGGACTGAATATCGTCAAGGGGCAGCAGGCTGTCGGTGACCTGGCCGTCGCTGTTGAAAAGGATCAAACTGCCATGTTCGGCCCCGCTGAGCTTGAGCGATATAGCGGTGGCTTCGCGCAGAATGACCCTGACCGCCTCTCTCTCGTAGGGCGGCCGCGACGTCGACACGAGCTTTTCCAATAAGGTGGACTGGGCCTCGAAAACCGCACGCAGGGCATCGCTGTCCAGTGTCTTGCTCAAACCGAAATCACTATTTCTATTGTGCATCCATCCCCTCGCTTGGCGCCGCCGTTACCGGCCGTTTTGCCGGACGAGTTTCAGCGGCAGCTTTCAACCGATAGGCGCACCAGGTAGTATGGCGAAACGTCTGTAGAATATTCCGGCGTTTATGAATAAGTAAGCATTCGGAGGCAAATGTTAACACCGCGCGCGCCTGCGAGCTTTACAGGGATCTTTCAGGATCTGGATAGACGGTTCCCGAAAGAAGGTGCTGAAGGGCTTTAACGCTGCCCCACCGTCTCAGGTGGCCGCGGGGATCGAATCCCTTCCGCTCGATGGTCTCGGTCAGGAATTGTATCTGGCGATCCATTGAAACCCGGTAGAGAGTTCCAGATGTATTCCACCGTGCATTGAAGTGGTTGGCCAGGTAGACGTCTGATTGTTCAAGAGTGTTTTGCAGCCGCACGCGGGCTCGGTCGTCGAATTGAATCGCTTTCCGATAGCAGTCCAGCGAGTCTCGATAGCGGGGGGCGTTGGCGTCACGATCTTCTTCATAGAGGAATGCCAGTCTTTCCAGATAGGTGGTGCTGGAGAGCTGGGCCAGCAGATCGGAGACCGAAAGCATTCTGGTGAGCAGTTCATGGGTTTTGGATTCGAAGGACATGGTATTGACGTCTTCCGCCATCATGGTGCCCTGAATCATGGTTTGGCATTCGGCAATTTCCGGTTGTGTGAGGCCAATGGCCTCGCCATGTTGCGAAACGAAGTCCATGCCCCGCATTTCATGCCCGGAGCGGTGGCGCGCACCGCTGCCTTTCGACTCGCTCGATGTTCTGATGTAACCGGAATCATGCAAAATGGCAGCTGTCAACCCCACCGCCAGCTCTCTTTGTGTGAACTTTTCCGAAGCGAGATGGGCTCCGTGAAGCAGCCGCGCCATGGTTAAAAATGTTTCAGCGGCGTGAGCGAAATCATGATAATGCGTATCGCAGTCCAAATAGCCGATGAGTTCGCCCCGATACAGCCGGAAAGCCACATGGTAGGCGTTTGTGATGACGGTGCCGGCCGGCTCGCGTTGATCGAAGCCACATATTTTCAGGACTTCTCGAAGGAAATCGCTCGGGTGGCGGATTGCAAATAGATCGGATAACACACGCCGTTTCATGACCTGTCCCTCGACTGCGGCCGATCCGTTTAAGTTGTTAAGCGGTATGGCGATTTTTTATACGCATGCGCCATCGGGCGCTGATAAAGGCGGACCATTCATTTTCGCGTTGACAAAAATGAGGCATTCTATTACAAATGTGAACAATATTCAATAAGTGATTAGGCTTAATTTTTTCTTCCCGTAATTATTAATTATAACAGCCATATGCATCAATCAAGCTCAAATCGAACCGTTAAAATCATTTTGCCCAATATACTGGGCTACGAACGTATCGCCATGGCCTGTTCGGCTTCTTTTGCGCAAATGAATGGCCTGGCACCGGACCGCATCGAGGATCTTAAGACGATTGTGGCGGAGGCGGCCACCAATGCAGTCCAGCATGGTAATGGAGGACTCGCGGAAGCGCATGTCGTCGTTCGATTCGAAGTGATTCCGGATGCCATTAAAGTGACGGTGAGTGACGAAGGCAATGGTTTCGATAACAACCTGCAGGATCCGGATATCGAACTTATTATGGATGAAAAGGAACCACCGATTGGATTCGGCCTGTTTCTGATTCGTAATCTCGCCGACCATGTCGAGTTTCATCAGATGTCCGAGGGGGGCCACCGCGTCGAAATGC
>JAERRP010000769.1 GCA_016735415.1 Desulfobacterales bacterium
GATGAAAAAGTGACATCATGACGAAGCGGGTGTTCTTGACCCGGGGTTCGACAAAGTCCTTCATGGTGGCCGCGGAAAGCGAATTCAGGGCCGAGTCCAGACTGGACATGGCGGAGGCCAGTAATGCGGCAAAGATCATACCGCGCAAACCGGCCGGTATAAATTGGGAAACGAAGTGGGGCACCAGATAATCCGGGTGACCGAAAGGGGTGCCCGCAAGCAAGGCCGGGCTGTTCTGGTAGACGGCCCAGATGGCAACGCCCATGATAACGTACAGGAACGTGAGCGGGAAACGGACAAAGCCGTTGAGCATCAGCGAAATTTTGGTTTCGGCTGTGGTACGGGCCGACAGTTCGCGCTGAACCTGGCTCTGGTCCGTGCCGTAATAAGCCGTGTACAGGAAAAACCCTCCCACCAGAAAGGCCCAGAAGGGGGCGCCAGCGGCCGATTGAAGGCCGCTGGACAAGTCGATCGCCTGGCGGCGGCTTTCGGGCAGGGAGGTCCATACCGCTTCCATACCGCCGGCCATGTCCACGGCGAAACCGATGCACAGCAGAAGGCCGAACACCAGGACCACCATCTGGATGACATCTGAATAGACCACCGCCGTGATGCCGCCGATGGTGTCGTAGACAATCGTGACGCCGCCCATGATGAGAATCGTGAGTTCCAGAGAAATCCCCAGACAGACTGAAAGCACGATGCCGCTGGCATAAACCCCGACCCCGGTCATCAGCCCGCGGCTGATCAGGAAGACGAGGCACACAGTGGTCCGCACAGGGCGTCCGTAGCGCATCTCCAGATAGGCATAGATGCTGACAAGTTTTAACCTGCGGAAGAAGGGAATCAGCAGCACCATGACGGCGATCATCGATAGGGGCACAGCCAGTTCATACTGCAGCCAGGTGAGACCCCCGCCGGGCTTGAGGGCCACGAAAGCCGGAATGGAAATAAAACTGATGGCCGAGGTCTGGGTGGCCATGGTCGAAATTCCCACGGCCCACCAGGGCAGGTTGCGGCCGCCCACGAAATAGTCTTCCTGATCGGTCTGGCGGCGCCCGAGATAAACGCTCAAACCGATCATGGCGATGATATAACCCGTGATGACCAGCCAATCCGGAAGGCTCATGATGCGTTCTTGTCTTTAAGAACGGATTTTTTCTTTTCTATTTTTTCGGCCACCAGCCGGTAGGCAATGTAATATTTATAGATGTTGCTGACATACTGCACGGTCTCGCGGCCGATCCGCCGGGCGGCGATGTTTTCGACGTTTTGAAACCAGCGGTTGGGGTCCAGTCCCTGGCGGGCGGCTTCCCGGCGCAGTTTCATGATCCGGCTGGGTCCGGCGTTGTAGGCCGCAAAAGCAAACAGGGTTTGATTGAGCGGGTCCATGGGTTCGTCGGCTAAATACGTATCGTGGATATGGCGCAGGTATTTGACGCCGGCATGGATGTTATTTTCCAGCTGGTCGATATTTTTGATCCCCACCGGTTTGGAAGTCGCCGTGCTGGGCAGCAGCTGCATGATCCCCACCGCCCCTGCAGGGCTGACCTTGGATTGATCGAACCCCGATTCCTGGTAGGCCTGGGCCGTGATCATGAGGTGGTCGAAATTGTAACGGGAGCCATATTTTTCGAACAGGCTGACCACGGCGTCGAATTTGGCCAGCTCTTTTTCCGACAGCGCACTGCGAACCCACTTGGTATTTTTGAGATAGCGCTTGAACAGCATGTTGCCCAGCAGGGTTCCCTGTTTGTGGCTGCGCGCGAATTCATCCACCAGTTTCTTCAGTTGAGGACTGTTGTGCCGAAAGGCCCAGGCGATCTCCCCCCCGGTCCGCAGGGGCCGTTCGTCCTGAAGCCTGATGTCCGGAAAAATCTGCTTCCAGAAGCGGGCCTTGTGGCTGTCCATCACGATGGCGGGCAGCAGGCCGGCGTTGACCATCTCGAGAAGATCTTCGTCTTCCAGGTTCTCGTCGGCCAGGGATATGCGGACAGGATCGAGGCCCCGGTCTTTCAGACGGTCATTGAGCGCCAGCAGGCTTTCGTAGTAGCTGCTGGACCGGCGTACCTCGACCTCCAAACCGGAAAAATCCTCCAGCCGCGCAATCGTTCGCACCCCACGGCCGCACACCACGATTTCACTCACGGCCGTCATAAAGGGGGTCGAAAAATCGACCAGCCGCCGGCGCGGCGCGGTGACGGTCAGATTGGCCACCGCCAGATCGCCCCGCCCCTCGACCAGCGCCGGGAGGAGTTCGTCGCGGGCCACC
>JAERRP010000803.1 GCA_016735415.1 Desulfobacterales bacterium
ATATGGCTATGTCTTCCCACAGCAACGGCATTGGTCTCAAAGGTTTTGCCAACTGGTTCATGGTGCAGTATCATGAGGAGATGTTTCATGCCATGAAGCTTTATGAATACATCCACAGCCAGGGCGGCCATATTACCCTCCTGCTGATTGACCAGCCCCCGGCTGAATTTGAGTCCCCCCTTGATATGTTCACCAAAACACTGGCGCACGAACAGATGGTTACGCAGTCCATCAACACCCTGATGGATCTGGCCATCGAGGAAAAAGATCACGCCACCCGGATCTTCCTGCAGTGGTATGTTACCGAACAGGTGGAAGAGGAAGAAAACGACAACGAGATCATCGACCAGCTCCGGCTGATCGACGGCACCCCCCAGGGTCTGATGATGCTGGATCGTGAACTGGGCCAGCGCGTGACCAACGTATCGGTCGATTTCAGCAAAGGGGTATCGGCCGGGGCCGAATAACCGCCGATTTTCAGAATGAACCCCCAGGTTGCCGCGGCGCTCGGCCCTTGGTCCGCAAATGCCGGCCGCCGCCGTAGCCCCCTGTACGCATCGCGCCTGCGTCTCGACTGGCTAGGAGAACGAATCTTGCCCCTGAGAGCATCTGCGGTTTTACTTCTTGTGGTTATGGCGACTGCGTCAGGCTGCTTTCACCACCCCTCTCCATACATGCCGGAGAGCTGGCCGCAGTATGCGGCGGCCGAAGATATACTGGTTACCAACGCGGACACCCCCCGCCTGCAGATCATCATCGGCTATTTCAATTGGTGGCCCAACCATACAGCGCTCCGTCTGGTGGCACCCGATCGCCCGGTGACATTCTGGGATCCCGGCGGTGGATACGGCCTTAAACCCCCGCGTCTCCGACGCATCAATGATGTTATCATCAAAGGGGCCCCGGACATTCCCACCTATCTGCCATTTCGGTGGTCCAACAATGATGAACTGATCGAAATCTTTGAATGGTATCTGTCGGACGGTGAAGCGTTACGGCTGCACCATATTTTACTGGCCGGTGCCAACATCAAGCCGGATGCCCAAATCGATTTTTCCACCGATACCCCCGCGTTTTTCTGTGCGGCGGCCATCAGTGAATTTCTGCACCGCTTCGGGGCGCCCACCGTCCGCACCGAGGAGACCACTCTCCTGCCCAGCCGGCTCGCGCGCGGTTTGTACCAGAAGAAACCGGACCGGGTGCTGGTCTTCCATCGCCGGGAACGGCCCCAGATCCAGGTCATGACCCGGCCACCGGCCGGATCGGAGGCCGGTCGCATGGCCCGCGAGGGCAACCGTTTCTCCGAGGGTGTTTCCGATTAGTCGCCATTCGCTTTGAAAGCCCCTCGGTAAAAGTGGCCGAAGTATTTTATTCCCGCAATTGTTTTCAATTAAATTTTCCGTGGCCCAAAAGGCCGCTTCCGACTTGCCATCGTCGATGGAAACGACCATTATTAAGTCAGACGGGAAAAAACCAGCGGTACTTAATCCTTGGAACACCTACGAAAAGGAGATGATAATGGCAGAAAAAATAATGATTGCAGTCGATGACTCAGAAAATGCGTTGCGGGCCGTTTCCTATGTGGCAACCCATTTTCGTCCGGATACGGCCATTACCCTCTTCAGCGTTATTTCGGATACGGCCGGTCTTTGCGACATGAACAGCCCCGAGTTGACGCCGTTATTCAAAGCCCAGCAATCCAGCTTCTGCCAGCTGGAGGACAAGAAACGCCACCTGGTCAAAGATGCCTGCGTCCGGGCCAAAGCGATTTTGGTGGAGGCCGGGTGGGAGGAGCACCTGATCCGAACCAAGGCGGAGGTCAAACGCAAAGGCGTGGCGCACGATATCGTCCATGAAGCCGGGAAGGACTTCAACCTGATCGTCCTCGGCAAAAGAGGCCTCGGTGGAATCCGCGATTTCTTTCTCGGCAGCACCTCCCAGAAGGTACTCCAACTGGCTAAAGAAACTTCGGTCCTGGTGGTTAATAAAGCCAAAGCCGCACAATCATGCCGGAAAAGAATTTTCGTGATGCCTGACAACTACCCGGCGGCGCGTCGACGCCCGGCAAGTGTTGTGACCTTGCTGGAAGGCTGGCTGATGCAATGGGCCGATGCCATCGCCGCCCGCGCCCGAACCGCCGCACCCACAAGGGAAAAGCTGGGCGATGCCCGCATCGTGGCCCACCGGGGGATCTACGACAATCGCCGCGTTTTTGAGAATACCCTGGCAGCCTTTGACGGCGCCCGGGTGGCCGGCATCTGGGGCCTTGAATGCGACGTTCGCTGGACCCGCGACCACATCGCGGTCGTACACCACGACCCGGACGGTTGGCGGGTCTTTGGTGTCGATCGCCCGATTGCGGCCTTGACCTTTCAGGAACTCCGCCGGGCCTGCCCGTTGATCCCAACCCTGGAAACGGTGGTCCAGCGCTACGGCCGACGGCTGCATCTCATGATCGAAGTCAAGGCCGCGTCCGGAACCAACCGGCACCGGATGAACCGGTCCCTGGCATCGGCGCTGGCGTCTCTGCGGCCCGGGCACGATTTCCACTGCATGGGTCTTTCCCTGGATTTGCTGGCCGAAATCGATGGCGTGCCACGGCAGGCCTGCCTCCCGATCGCGCGCCTGGATGCGCGCGCGACCGCCCGCGCGGTCGAAAAATACGGCTATGGGGGCATGACCGGCCATTATACCATGATCGGGCGACGCCGGGTGGCCGCCATGCACCGGCAGGGGCGGCGTATCGGAACGGGTTTTATCAATTCACGGGGATGTCTCTTCCGCGAGATCGCACGCAAGGTCGACTGGCTGTTCTCGGACCGGGCGCTGGATTTACAGCGGTTTGCCCCGCGCCGCCCGGTTGCTGTCGGGGCGGGTCCAATCCGTAAAGTAGAGTAATCCACCGCCGATCACGAATAAAAGCACCACCGAGGCCATGCTGAAGCGCGTGGCCAGGTGGGTGGCGGCCTCCCGCTGCAGTTGGCTGGCGCCGGGATCGAGCAGGGCGCGGCGGGCCACCAGCCCCACCACCCCCATCATGGCCGGCCCGAGAATGGCGGCGAATTTATCCATCCTGTTGTATTGTCCGATAAATTCGGCCGAGATCTTCGCCGGCACAAGAGACGTACAGCAGG
>JAERRP010000814.1 GCA_016735415.1 Desulfobacterales bacterium
GGAGCTGAGTCAACGCATGCTTGGATTTAACATTCAACCTGCCTTTGTGCTCGGTAGCCGGATGGCCGGCCTCGGAATCGTGTACCAAAGCTTTTGCTGTGTCGAGCAAGTTGCCGAAACGAGAAAACCTCACAAATCGATAATCCCACAATCCCAAATTGCTAAGCCGTGCAACGGCACTGAGTGTGAAGTACTTGCCCCGATGCGAATAGCTGCTCAGATACTCCAATTGTTCCAGTTTGCGGAATATCGTGCAACGCGCAGGATTGTTCAGCTCTTCCATAAGCTGAGCCAGAGTGGCTATTTTGCGGTGTTTAAGAAACTTTTCGATAGCCTTTGCGGTGTATTTTATCTTGTTCATAATGAGATATTTAGCCCATACAGAAAAACATGTCAAGGCCAATGTTCTCAAAACGCTCTGTCTGTTTATAGTCTTGATATTCGGCATATTTAGCTATGTTTGAATATGATAGTCTTATTTAATATGATATAGTTAGCCTGTATATGTGTTGCATTAATTATGAGTCAGTCCTTACCCTCTCAACTATGTGAAGGACGCCGGCTATTGCGGCCTGCTGGCGGTTCCGCTCATGCGTGAAGACCGCCTTATCGGCGGTCTGATCGTCCGGCGCAAGGCACCCGGCGAGTTTCCGACACCAGTGGTCGATCTGCTCCAGGCCTTTGCCGCCCAGTCCGTGATTGCCATCGATAACGCCCGGCTGTTTCGCGAAATTGAAGAAAAGGGCCGGGAGCTCGCTTTGGCCAATCGGCACAAATCCGAGTTTCTGGCCAACATGAGCCACGAACTGCGCACGCCTCTGAACGCATTTCTGGGGTACACGGAACTGATTGTGGATAATATCTATGGCGAGGTTCCCGACAAGATTCGTCAGATTCTGGACCGGTTGGAGAAAAACGGGCGCCATCTGCTCAACCTGATCAATGATGTTCTCGATCTTTCCAAAATCGAGGCGGGCCAGCTTACGCTTGCGCTGAATGACTATGCGATGGGGGAAGTGGTGCAAACCGTCATCACTGCGGTAGAAGGGCTGGCCGCCGAGAAGAACCTTACCCTCAGTGTGGCGGTTTCCTCGAAGTTGAGGGCTGGCAGGGGGGATGTGCAGCGTATCGCCCAAGTGTTCATGAATCTCCTCGGTAATGCCATTAAATTTACCGAAAACGGTGAAATTCGGGTCTCGGTAGCGGAGCGTGACGACCGCTTTTCCGTTGCCGTGTCTGATACTGGCTGCGGACTGGCCGAAGCCGACCAGAAGCGCATATTCAAAGAATTCCACCAGGCCGATGGATCCAGTACACGGGAAAAAGGGGGCACCGGGCTCGGGCTCGCCATCGCCAAACGAATTGTAGAGATGCACGGCGGGCGTATCTGGGTCGAGTCTGCTTCCGGAAAAGGGTCCACGTTTCGATTTACTCTACCGGTGCGGGTTGAAAAGCAATGGGGCGGATCATGAAAAAGAGCGTACTGGTCGTCGAAGACCAGGAAGATAACCGGCGCATCATGCGGGATCTTTTGGCGAGCGGTGGCTATGAGGTAATCGAGGCTGTTACCGGGATCGAAGGCGTTCAGGCGGCCGAGACCCATCAGCCGGATCTGATCCTGATGGATGTTCAACTCCCGGGTATCGACGGCTATGAGGCCACCCGCCGGATCAAGGCCAATCCCGCCCTGCGTCAGGTGCCGATCATCATCGTGACATCTTACGCGCTGAGCGGCGATGACATCAAGGCGTATGAAGCCGGATGCGATGACTATGTCGCCAAGCCGTTCAGTCCGCGCAAACTGCTGGAGAAGATCCGCGGATATCTACCCTGATGGCTAATTTCGAGGAGGCTGCATGCGTTCCCCGCCCTTGATTCTGATTGTCGATGACAACCTGTCCAGTCTGGAAATTCTGGAAGCACGTCTCGCTGCCAGTGGATATGAGGTGATTACCGCCACCGATGGCGCCGCAGGTCTGGCCATGGCGAAAGATCGGCATCCCGATCTTATTCTCCTGGATATCATGATGCCCAAGTTGGATGGCATCGAGGTCTGCCGGCGCCTCAAAGAAGATGCCCGCCTGCCCTTTATGCCGATCATCATGGTGACGGCCAAAACGGATTCGAAAGATATCGTGGCCGGGCTGGAGGCCGGCAGCGACGAATACCTGACCAAACCGGTGGACCATGCCGCCCTGGTTGCCCGGGTCCAATCCATGTTGCGGATCAAGGCCCTGCAGGACACCGTGCAGGAGCAGTCAGCCCAACTCAAGCGGCAGCTTAAAACCGCATCCGGAATACAAAAACTTTTCTGGCCACAGATGCCGGAACTTGCTGGCGGCAGTCACATCTGGGCCGTATCCCGGCCGGCCGCCTATGTCGGGGGCGATTTGTATGATGTAATTGCGCTGCCGGACCACAGTGTGTTGGCTTACGTGGCCGATGTGTCCGGCAAGGGGGTTCCGGCGGCCTTGATCATGGCGGCCCTTTCTACCCTCATTCGCTCCGTAGCGTTGCGGGAATGCGCGATCGATCATCTGCTTGAGACGGTGAACAATACATTTTACGACCTGGCATCGGTAGAAGGCTTCTTTGCCACCATTGTGCTGTTCCGGTTCTGGCCGGCCGACGGACGCATGCATCTTGTGTCGGCCGGGCATCTTCCGCCGGTAGGCATTGCCGGCGGGGGCCGAAAAGAAATTCCTGTGCCGAAGAGTATGGCGATCGGGGTGACGCCCGATATTCGGTATCAAAAAACAGAACTGCAGCTGTCCGGCGGGGAATCGATTCTCTTCTTTTCGGACGGTGTCGTCGAGGCGGAGAACGAAAAAAAAGAGCTCTTCGGTAATGAACGGGTTTTGCGCCATATCGCACCGGCCAAGCGACCTCCCTGGGGGGAAGGCCTGCTGCGGGCGGTCGACCGTTGGCGGGGGACATCGCAGGTCAGTGACGATATTACCCTTTTGGAGATCTGGCGCGATTGGTTGTGACCTCGGACCATCGCCGCCTCGATCCGTATCTCACCGGCAGCACCGTCCCCTTACCAGGACACCAACTGGTTTCGAAGATAAAGATCGTGTTTTTTGCCGGTGGCCGACGTTCGACCCAACCCGCGCAGCCGGAGGGTATTGCCTTCCTTGATGCCCGGCGGCACCTTGACGCGCAGGGTTCGACGCCGGAACCCCTGGGGGACGGTGACGTATTTGCTGGTGCCGGACAGGGTCTCAAAGAGGGAGAGCTGTAAAAAATAGGTATGAATCAACTTCATACCCAAAAAAAGGAGGGAAACATGATGAACAAGAAACTTTTTGAGTTGGCTTCTGTGGTCGCAGTGCTGGTCCTTGGCTTGGTGTTCATGACAGCCTTCGCGTTCGCCGGCGAGAAAACCCCGAAAGGAAATGCCTATGGATGGCACGGGGATCGCGGCCATAGCATCCAGCTCGGCCCGCGTCCGTACTTC
>JAERRP010000109.1 GCA_016735415.1 Desulfobacterales bacterium
ATGAGAATATCACGGTTTTTGACATGGCCGAGTTCATGGGCCAGAACCCCTTCGAGTTCCGCGCGGCTCATCAGCTTGAGCAGCCCTTCGGTGACCGCCACGACGGCGTGATCCGGATTGCGGCCGGTGGCAAAGGCGTTGGGGGCCTCCTGGGGGATGATATACACCCGGGGCATGGGCAGCCCGGCATTGCGGCTCAGCCGGGCCACCATTTCATGGAGTTCAGGCGACTGGGAGGGGCTGACCTCCCGGGCCCGATACATTTTGAGGACCACTTTATCCGAATACCAGTAGCTGAAAAAATTCATGCCGCCGGCCAGCAGAAAGGCGATCAGAATACCTTGGCGGCCGCCAAGCATGCCGCCGATCCAGATGATAAAAGCCGTCATGGCGGCCAGCAGTAAAGCGGTCTTGAACTGATTGCCCATGGATCGAATTTCCTCCTGTTGTTGAAAGGTGGGAGCTATAATTGCAATAAAATAGGAATTTCTGTTGAAAAAGCAACTTGATCTTGCGTAAATCACTTTATCAGAACGAATCTCAAGAATGAGGCCTCATCATGAGCGATGAAGAACAAAACCTGCCGGAAGAAGAGATGAGCTTCGCGGATATGCTCGCGGCCTACGATGACGGTCGGTCGGAAACCCTGCAGATCGGTGACAAGGTGTCCGTTAAAATTATTGCGATCGGCCGGGAGTCCGTGTTTGTGGATACCGGCACCAAAATCGACGGTACGGTGGACCGGGCTGAATTGACCGCTGAGGACGGGGAGTTGTCCTGCACGGTCGGCGATGCGCTCGATCTGTATGTCGTCGATATGAAGGAAGGCGAAATTCATCTGTCCAAAGCCCTGGCCGGCGCCGGCGGACTCGAACTTCTGCGCGAGGCCCGTCACAGCCAGATGCCCGTGGAGGGGAAGGTCCAGGCCACCTGCAAGGGCGGGTTTGAAATCCTCATGGTCCAGCGACGCGCCTTCTGCCCCGTCAGCCAGATGGATGCGCGCTATGTTGAAAACCCCGAGGATTACGTGGGGCAGGATCTCCTTTTTCTGATCACCCGGTTCGAGGAAAATGGACGCAATATCGTGGTATCCCGCCGCCGGCTGCTGGAAAAGGAACAGGCCGAAGCCCAGCAGGCTTTCCTGGCCACGACGGCGCCCGGCGCCCTCTGCGACGGCAAAATCACACGGATCGTCCCGTTTGGCGCCTTTGTCGAACTGATTCCCGGCCTGGAAGGCCTGGTGCACATTTCCGAACTGGCCTGGTCCCGGGTCGAAGATCCCAAAGATGTGGTGGCCGAGGGACAAACCGTGACGGTCAAGATCCTCGGAATCGAAGACGGGGACAAACCCGGCCGCAAAAAAATCGCCCTGTCCGTCAAACAGGCCCTGGGCGACCCCTGGCAAACGGACATCGAACGCTTCCAACCCGAAATGGTGGTGCCGGCCCGCATTACGCGCTGTATGCCCTTCGGCGCCTTTGCCGAGCTGCTCCCGGGTATCGAGGGGCTGATCCACATCAGTGCCCTGAGTTTTACCCGGCACGTGCGCAAACCTGAAGATATCGTCGCCCCAGGAGAATCGGTCACCGTCATGATCAAGTCCATCGACCGGGAAAACCGTAAGATCGCCCTGAGCTTGAAGGACGTGGCCGGCGACCCCTGGCAGAGCGTTAGCGATAAGTATCGTGAGGGACAGATCATCGAAGGCCTGGTCGAAAAACGGGCCGGGTTTGGACTTCTGATCACACTCGAACCCGGCATCACCGGGCTGTTGCCCAAATCACGCATCGGAGAGGCCCGTGCGCCCGGGCGTATTGAAACCATGAAGCCCGGGGACAAACTCGCCGTGGTCATCGAAAAAATCGATGCCGATCAGCGCAGAATCTCGCTGGGGCCCGGGGATCGGGCCGAAGACAAGAACTGGCAGCAGTTCAGCCCCGCATCCGGGGGCAAATCCATGGGTGCCCTGGCCGAAAAGCTGCAGGCCGCCCTGGATGCCAGGAAGAAATCCTGACGGGCGCACGGTCGTTGATGGTGATCGGCGGCCCGGCCGCCGGTCGGGGTCAGGGCTGGCCTTTTTTGGAGGATTGCTCGAAGGGAATGACCACCTCGTAAATACCGTCGGCCACCCGGGCCTCCACGGGCAGACCGCCCTTCTCGAACACTTTCAGCATGGACTTGTTGGAGCTCAGGACATCCGCTTTAAAGCCCTTGAGGCCGCGCTCTCTGGCCAGGCGGATCAGCATCTTGAGCATGAAGGTGGCAATACCGCCGCCCTGGTAAGCCTCGTCCACAATGAAGGCCACCTCGGCGTAAGGCCGATGGTGGTCGCGCACGAAGCGGGCCTCGGCCATGATCCGCCCCTCCCCCATCTCCTTGGCCAGCCCCACGATCGACAGGGTCCGGCTGAAATCCACATTGACATATTCCTGCATTTTGGCGTGGGGCATGGTCTTGATCGGGCTGAAATAGCGGTAATAGACCGAGGTGTCGGAAAAACGGTAGAACAGCCGGCGCATATCCTCCACGTCCGAAGGTTTGATGGCGCGGAAGTCGATCCGCTGGTTGTTCTTAAAGGTCTGGCTGATGGCAATATCCGCCGGATAGAGATGCGCGCTTTCGGCCAGAAAGATCTGGTCGCGGTAAAGGATGTTTTCGTTTTTGGCCTGATCCACCAGCGTCTGCCGATCGTCGGGGTGAGCGATCTCGATCAGGGCCAGGGCCCGTTCCCGCACCGTTCGCCCGCGCAGCTGGGCCACCCCGTGCTCCGTGGCCACCATGTCCACCGATTCACGCAGGTTAAACTGGTTGGGGAACCGCTCGACCGAAAGCCGGATGTTGGGCTGGCCTTCGAGGTTGCGGCTCGCCAGCACGAAAATGGACTTGCCGCCGGCGGAAAGTTCGGCCCCGCTGACGAAATCCGCCGTCTCACTGGGTCCGGCCACTACATTGCCCTTGCCGACAGGCAGGGCGATGCGGCCCGAAAGATCGACCTTGCGCGCCGGCAGGATCGAGACGAAACGGGAATTGCTGCCGATGCGCATGGGGTTGAATACCCGGTCGATGCCCTGAAACTCGATCAGGGGGTTGCGGTCCAGCCACTTCATCAGCTCGACCGTGCCGAAGGCATAGGAAGTCACGGATTTCCCCCGGAAGGTGGATTTGCGGCGGTTGGTCACCGCGCCGCTCTTGACCAGGTCCATCACCGCGTCCGTAAAAAATGGCGTGTGGATGCCGAGGTTGCGCTTGTGCGCCAGGTGTCGCCCGAGCGCCTCGTAAACGGGTCCGACCGAAAAGGCGATGCAGCTTCCGTCTTCGACCACCGAGGCCACATTGGCCGCCACGCGGTCGTAGACCTCGTCCACCGGCCAGCGCGGGAAATAGATGGGCGGTTCGGAGGAGGCCACCAGTTGGTCAAATTCGGAAATCGACACAAAAGTGTCGCCGTATGTGTAAGGGATTTGAGGATTGATCTCGCCGATCACCAGATCGACGCTTTCCATGGCCTGACGCGCGGCATCCACGGCCAGCCCCAGGCTGCAGTAGCCGGCCTCGTTGGGTGGAGAAATCTGGATCATGGCGGCATCGAAGCCGATCAGCCCTGTCTCGATCAGCTCGGGGATGCGGCCGAAGCGGCTGGGGATCAGGTCGACCCGCCCGGCGGTAATGGCTTCGCTGGCCACCCATCCCGCAAAAAACGTGCGCAGCCGGTATTTGTTGGACTGCAGTTCTTTAAGTGAGATGGCATCACCGAAGCTGACCAGCTGGGTCAGCACCAGATCCTGAAGATTGGGGGCCGAAGAGGCCATCAGGGCTTTGACCAATGTCAACGGTTCGGCCACGCCGGTGCCTAGGAAAATGCTCATGCCGGGTTCGATGCGACCCAGCGCCGCTGCGGGCGAAACGGTCAAGGCCTGCCAGTCCATGGGGGCTGCCTTCGTTATAGGGATTAGATGTATTTTAAAGATTGTTTCTATATGGAAAGCATATCATTTACACTTTCACATACCAAAAGCAAGCCTGCGGGAGCGGATCTGGCGGATAAATCCTGCGCCGACTTGATTCATTCGCGTTGGATGGTTAAATACAGGCTTCGTTTGTCGCGGCGGCAACCGCCTGCGGTTTGACCTGTGGCCTTTAAATGGCCTTGTCGGCTTTAATCAATATCAGGACCAGCGATCATATGAGCTATTTTCGTCAATTGGCTTTCAAAACCCTTAAGCGGGCACTGTTCACGCTGGCCGGCCTCCTGCTGGTCAGTGGCGCGGGCCGGGCGGCCTCCGATCAGCTGCCGGCCTCCATCGACAACGGCATGGGTTATCTTTACGAATTCACGGATCCGGATACGACGGGGTCGTTTGAAACGAGGCGCATCGCGGCCGTCATGGACTATATGAAAAGTGTTCTGGGCCAGAATCCCGCCCCCCAAGCCGAAATTCTGTTAAGCTATCTGCAGGCGCCGGAGCCCTGAATGGAACTGGCCCAGCGCATCCGCCTGCTCGCAGGCCTGTACACGATCCATGATCATATCACGGCAGCCCTCGATCCCCTGGCCTGCCGCCTGCACTGCGACGACTGCTGCACGCGCAATGTGACCATGACCACCCTGGAGGGCATCTATCTGCTTGATGGCCTGCCGCCCGACGAGCGGCGCTCTTTAACGCAACCCGTGCACCGGCAGGCGGACCAACCGCGTTACCAACCCGCCCTGACAACCAACATGCTGGCCCGCCATTGTATCGAGGACCGGGAACCGCCGGAAGAGAACCATCCCGAAGACGACAGGCCCTGCCCGCTGCTGGAAGCCCGGGCCTGTCCGATCTATGCCCGGCGCCCTTTCGGCTGCCGCTGCTTTGTCTCCCGGCACCGCTGCGGCGATCACGGCTACGCCGATGTGGACGCCTGGGTCCTGACGGCCAATACCGTCTTTCTGCAGACCATCGAGCAGCTGGATTGCCCGGGCTGCTTCGGCAACTTCAGCGACGTGCTCCTGGCCCTGGACGACGGGGAACGGACCGGCAGCAGCAGCCTGCTGCCGCCTGAATGCGAAACCACCGGGTTGCTCGCCAACCAGCCGACCGCAGCCCTGATGATTCCGCCCGCGCACCGGAAAAAAATCCAGCCCGTCCTGCAGGCTATCCGCGAACTCACCGCCACTTCCTAAAATGAACAACACGGCCCGACGCAAACAATAAAAGGCTCGGAGCGTTTTATCGATAAACTTCGAACTGCGCGGATTGGGTTATCCCCATATCGGCGGCCGTTGTTTGAAGGGGCCAGGGTGTCTGCCCGGTGATATGGGGATGATTCATGGCGTTCGCCGCGGTTATTCCAGGGGGAGTCCAAGAATCCCGGCGGCATTGGCGCCCAGAATCCGCCGGCGATCTTCCGCGGCCAGGCCGGCGGCTTCGATCTCCCGGAGATAGCGGCCGGGCTTGATCAGGGGGTGGTCGCTGCCGAAAAGAATCCTGTCCGCGCCAATAATGTCGCAGGCGGTGCGCCAGATGGCGGGGTCGTAGAGATAGGGCGAAGCGGCCGTGTCGAAGTATACGTTCTGCAGCGCGGCTTTTACTTCTTTCTTGAGCAGCTGGTAGAAAAAAAGGCCGCCGCCCCAGTGCGCCAGGACAATGCGGTTTTCCGGAAAACGGCACACCAGATCGTAGATCTGCCGCAAGGTGTTGGGCGCCTTGCCCGGGTACTGGTGGCCCACGGGTTCGTTGGTGTGGAGCATGACCGGTACCCGGCGCTCCCGGCAGATTTCCATCATGGGCGCCAGTTTTTCATGGCTTGCGGCCGTAATGCCGCTCTCGTAAAAGGCCAGCTCGCCCACCCCGGCCAGCCCCCCCTCAAGGCCGCGGCGGGTCTCTTCCGCCGCCTGCGGGTGCACGGCCTCGAAACAGGCAAACCCGATCAGCCGATCCGGATGGGCGGCCACCGCTTCCATGATGTAGTCGTTGTGGCGTTTGAAGATCTCGGCCTGACGCCAGGGAAAACCGAAAACCACGGATCGGTCGACCCCTTCGGCATCCATGACCGCAATCAACTCCCGGGCCCCGACCATCCGGGAGCGGGGATCGTCGTAGAGCAGCTTGAAAGCCGATTCGTTGGGGAAATAGCGCTCACGCGTCTTGCGGATTTCAGGCGGAAACAGGTGGGTATGGAAATCGATCAGCATGTTCTTCTTTCCGTTTCGGCCGGACGGCGCGTCCATGCGTGTGTTTGAATTGACAGGGCCGCCGGGCCGTGTTTAAGGATAGCATTCGATATGTACCGATAAAACCGGTCCGTTTCTTGTACCCCAGGCCGGCCGTTCTGCCAAGAGGCCTGTTGCGATGCATTTTAAAAAACCCGGAAAAGAAAACCCTGCAGGCGCTGCGAACCATGCCCCCAAACAACCCGCAAACGGCACCGGCACCTGAATCCGCCGCCCCCGAGGCCGAACGCCACGTGGTGCTGGTGGCCCCCGACGTCCACTGGAACACGGGCAACATCGGCCGCACCTGTCTCGGTGCGGGGGCCCGCCTGCATCTGATCCGGCCCCTGGGATTTTCCCTCGACCACCGGCACATCAAGCGCGCCGGGCTAGATTACTGGCCCCAGGTCCGACTTTCAATCTGGAACCATGTCGATGCCTTCCTGGAAAGCACCAATCCGCGGCCGGAAGAAATCCGCCTGTTTTCCAAAAACGGGGCCCAATCCTACTGGTCCATGCCCGCGCTGGAACGCATGTTCCTGATTTTCGGGTCGGAAACCCGCGGGCTTCCCGCCGATCTGCGGGCACGTTTTCCGGACGCGCTTTACCACATCCCCACCTCCGGGGCCATTCGCAGCCTCAACCTGTCCACGGCCGTGGGAATCGTCCTCTACGAAAGCCTGCGTAAAATGCCGCCCCATCACGCCTGGCCGCCATGAACATTATTATAATAAATAAATTATTAATAGTAATGAATATATTATTGACATCTTTGAGCTTGTGCGTAAATTTAAACTTGTCGGATAGTGGAGCAACCATGGAGCTCGACACAATTATTGAGCGACCCCTCTATTCAATGCGATTTGGATCGCTCCAACAAGGAGGAATCGATGCGATTCGACAAGCTGACCATTAAATCCCAGGAACTCGTCCAGGACGCCCAGTCCCTGGCCTCACGCCACAACAACCAGCAGATCGAAACCGAGCATCTGCTGCTGGCCATGCTGGAGGAAAAAGAGGGCGTGGCCCGGACCGTCCTGCGCAAACTGGGGGTGGCACCCGACAGCGTGCGTGACGAAGTCCGGACCGCGGTGGATCGCAAACCCAAGGTGAGCGGCGCGGTGGACATCTACATGTCGGCCGAGGCCCGCGCCGTTCTGGACGGGGCCTTCAGCGAAGCCGCCAGGATAAAGGACGAATATGTCAGTATCGAACACATCCTGCTCGTGATCGCGGACCAGAAGGGCGGCGAAGCAGCGGCCATTCTGCAGCGCCACGGTGTGAACCGTGAAAACCTGCTCAAGGTGCTCATGGAGATCCGTGGCTCCCAGCGCATCAGCGATCCCAATCCCGAAGAAAAATACCAGGCCCTGGAGAAGTTCAGCCGGGATCTCACCGAGCTGCCCCGCCAGGGGAAACTCGACCCGGTGATCGGCCGCGACGACGAAATCCGGCGCATCGTCCAGGTGCTCTCCCGGCGCACCAAGAACAATCCGGTGCTGATCGGCGAGCCCGGCGTGGGCAAGACCGCCATTGTCGAAGGGCTGGCCCGACGCATCGCCGAGGGGGATGTTTCCGAAACCCTCAAAAACCGGCGCCTGGTGGCGCTCGACATGGGGGCCCTGATTGCCGGCGCCAAATACCGCGGCGAGTTCGAAGACCGGCTCAAGGCCGTGCTCAAGGAAATCGAGAACGCCGCGGGCGAGATCATTCTGTTCATCGACGAGCTGCACACCCTGGTGGGCGCCGGTGCCAGCGAAGGCGCCATGGACGCCTCCAACATGCTCAAGCCGGCCCTGGCCCGCGGCACCCTGCGCTGCGTGGGCGCCACCACCCTGAACGAGTACCACAAGTACATCGAAAAGGACGCAGCCCTGGAGCGGCGCTTCCAGCCGGTGCGGGTGGCCGAGCCCAGCATCGCGGACACCATTTCGATCCTGCGGGGGTTGAAGGAAAAATACGAGGTGCACCACGGTGTGCGCATCAAGGATTCGGCCATCGTGGCGGCCGCCGGCCTCTCGAACCGCTACATCGCCGACCGCTTCCTGCCCGACAAGGCCATCGACCTGGTCGACGAATGCGCCTCCAAGCTGCGCATCGAGATCGACAGCCTGCCGGTGGAAATCGACGAGATCCAGCGCAAGATCACCCAGGCCGAAATCGAGCGTCAGGCCCTCAAAAAAGAGTCGGACCGGGCCTCCAAGGAACGCCTGGAGAACCTCGAAAGCGAGATCCGGAACCTGAACGACACCATCCGCGGAATGAAAACGCACTGGCAGCACGAAAAAGATCTGATCCAGCAGATTCGCGCCATCAAGGAACAACAGGAACAGCTGGGCCTCGAGGCCGAACAGGCCCAGCGCGAGGGGGACCTGGCCCGCGTGGCCGAAATCCGTTACGGCCAGTCCGGTGAACTCGCAAACCGCATGGAGACCGTCCGGCAGAAACTGGCCGACCTGCAGGGTGAGAAGAAGATGCTCAAAGAAGAAGTCGACGACGAAGACATCGCCGAGGTGGTTTCCAGCTGGACCGGCATCCCGGTCAGCAAAATGCTCGAAGGCGAGCGCGAAAAACTGGTGCAGATGGAAGAACGCCTGGGCCGCCACGTCATCGGCCAGAATGAGGCCGTCGCCGCCGTTTCCAACGCCGTGCGCCGGGCGCGTTCCGGACTCCAGGACCCCGACCGGCCCATCGGCTCCTTTATCTTCATGGGGCCCACCGGCGTGGGCAAAACCGAACTGGCCAAGGCCCTGGCCGAATTTCTCTTTGACAGCGACCAGGCCATTGTCCGGGTCGACATGTCCGAGTACATGGAAAAGCACGCCGTGGCACGCCTGATCGGCGCCCCTCCCGGCTACGTGGGTTATGAAGAAGGCGGCTACCTCACCGAGGCCGTCCGTCGGCGCCCCTATGCCGTGGTGCTCTTCGATGAAATCGAGAAGGCCCACCCGGATGTCTTCAATGTGCTGCTCCAGATCCTGGACGACGGCCGCATGACCGACGGCCAGGGCCGCACGGTGGACTTCAAAAACACCATCATCATCATGACCTCCAATGTGGGCAGCCAGATGATTCAGGAACTGGCCGATCGCGGCCGTGAGGTCATGGAAGGCCGTGTCCGGGAGGCCCTGCGGGCCAGTTTCAAACCCGAGTTTCTGAACCGCATCGACGAGACCATCATCTTCCTGGGCCTCAAGCCGGAGCAGCTCGCCGCCATCGTCGACATCCAGATACAGCACCTGGCGCACCGCCTGGCCGAACGACGCATGGCATTTACCCTGAGCGATGCCGCCCGGGATTTTCTGGCTCAGAAGGGTTACGACCGCGTCTACGGCGCCCGCCCTCTGAAGCGCGCCATTCAGAAGTACATCGAAAATCCACTGGCCATGGAAATCCTCCAGGGCCGTTTCGGCGACGGCACCCGTATCCACGCCGACCTGGAAGGGGAGCGGATTGTTTTCACAAGGCCTCAGGAATAAAACACATCTAAAAAAATGTACTTCGGATTTTGCCGGGCAACCCGGGCACCGAATTGAAGTTGATACGAACGCGCACTTAATAGCGTGATCAAGGATGTCGTCAAAGCCTATCATGTATGCCAGGTTTGCGGCTATGTGACGGACCGCAAAATCCCGGACAAATGCCCGGTCTGCGGGGCGCCCCGGGAGCAGTTCAGAACGATAGAAGACTGAACATGTTCACGCTTGACGAACCCGGCCATTGTTTCGAACATGAAGATCCGCAAAGTACCACGGAGAAGCGCGAATGTTCCAGCATGTGCTATGCCTGTATCCCTATCGAAAAGACCTCAAAAAATTCCTGTTTGTCCCGCCGATAGGTATCGAAATCGTCGGCAAGATTATTGAGCCCTATACGGAGGCGCTGGATATCATCGATCTGCGAACCGCCCCCGGAGGGGCTTTAAATTATATCCGCTCGAACACCGAAATGGTCTGCATTTCGGTCAACTGGAATCGCCACCCCGAATTTATATGCCGACAGATCGCATCCGTACCGTCAACGATTTTCACCGTCATCGGCGGGCGGCATGCCACCGAAGACCCCGAGGGCTGGTTGTCACGCTGTCCCAATGTCAACGCGGTGGCCCGTGGCGACGGCGAGGAAATCATGGAAGACCTCTGCCAGGGAAGACCGCTTGAAAATATCGCCGGCCTGAGCTTTCGCGCCAATGGCCATATCGTTCACAACCCTGTCCGTCGATGCGGTGTTGTGAGGGACAACTACTATCCCAATCGGCGTTATCGCCGCCGATCCTACGAAATCGATATAAAGGATATCGCCACCGGCGTCGAATTTGACGCTGTCTGCGGATCACGCGGCTGCCCCTACAATTGTGCTTTCTGCTCCTTCAGTCGCAATCCCTGGGGCGAAAAACGCAATTGGTCCGGGCGTTCGCCCGAATCCGTTGTCGATGAACTTGAACAGATTAAGGCCCCTTTTGTGGGATTTACCGATGATATATTTACCCATGATACAAAGCGTGTCGCGCGCATCTGCGACCTGATCCTCGAACGCAATATCCGCAAAAAGTACGTTATCAACGCCCGGCTCGAAATCGCACGGCGACCGGACCTGCTGCACAAAATGGAAAGGGCCGGATTCGCCCTGCTGCTGCTCGGCGTTGAATCCGCCCACGACAAAACCCTGCAGGCCATGGGCAAAGGTTTCGATACGGTTAAAATCAGGCAATATTTCGAAGTCCTGAAAGACAGGCCCATGATCCTGAACGGGTACTTCATCCTTGGCAACATTGGCGAAAGCGTTGAAGAGATGGAACAAATCGTACCTTTCGCACATGAACTCGGCCTGGATACCATTATGCTGTCCTCGCTCCGCAACAATCCCTTCTCCGGCCTGGCGGATCTGGTGGCCCGGAACCCGGGTTATCATATCGCCCCCGACGGGAAGGTGTATTCCAACCATTGTTCGCTCAGGGCGCTGAAACGACTTCGCCGCCGGATGTATCAGCAATTCTACAACAAGCGTCAGGCCCTGCGTATCTTTACCAAGGCCCGCCGCAGCGGCCTGCTTAAACTATTTTTATCCCAGGGGGCCGGTAAGGCCGCGAATTGCGTTTGGGCCCTCGGCCAGGCTTGGACATCCGGCCATGACAAAAGCTCCCGGACAAAGGTCGCCATCGATCCATGATGAATGCCGCGCTCTCAGCCGATGCCGACTTCCATATCCGTTTCTGTTCCCACCCAGGGCCGACAGGAAACGCCCTGACATCGTTGGGCCTCCGCCAGACCGGTGTCCGGAGCGAATTACCCTCTCCGGAAGGATTGACACCCCGGGGATTTTAGGTTATTTCACAATAAACTTCGCACCTTGCCCCAATTCCCATCCGCCTGGCACTTCCCAAATGTCTTCTTTCGGATAACATTCAGGGGCGGGTTTCTTTCCGATCTTATAAAATTTTTCGTTGCACTATTCGCGACCAGGGTAGCGCCTCGTAAACCACCGGCCAACGCGTTAGCGCGTTTCTCCCTAAGATAGTGAAACGACGTCCTGCCATGCACGGCCGGGAAGCCACCCATCAGGGTTTGGAGGGTTTCATGACGAAGTGCCCGCAATGTCGGTCCGAGAATCCATCCTCGCAACATTTCTGCGGCCAATGCGGCCTGAGGCTTGTAAAGGTCTGTCCTGACTGCGGTCACGCAACCTCCCCCACTTACAAATTTTGCGTGCAATGCGGCCGGAATTTGATGGACACCACCCCTCCAATGCCCGCTGAGCGTTCATTGGAGGAAAAACTAAAAAAGATTCAGCGCTATCTGCCCAAAGGCCTTACGAAAAAAATTCTATCCCAAAAAGACAAGATCGAAGGTGAGCGCAAGCTGGTAACGGTGATGTTCTGCGATATGGAGGGCTTTACCCGTATAGCTGAAAAAATCGGTCCCGAGAATGCCTATGCCATCATGGATCAGATCTATGAAATCCTGATCAGCAAAGTCCATGAATACGATGGTACCGTCAATGAGATGACGAGAGACGGCATCATGGCTCTTTTTGGGGCCCCGATCGCTTTTGAGGATGCCCCCCAGGGGGCCATTCGCGCTTCCTTGGCCATTCACCGCGAAGTGGCCCGGTTCAACGATCGGATGCAACGCGACAACATCCAAATGGCCCCGATAAGAATGCGCATCGGGATTCATACGGGCCAGGTCGTGGTCGGCACCCTCGGAAATGATTTGCACGTGGAATTCAAAGCCGTCGGCGATACGGTCAACCTGGCATCTCGCATGAAAGGTCTGGCGGAGCCGGGCGCCACCTATGTAACCGCAGCAACCTATTCACTGACCGAGGGCCTGTTTCGATTTGAAGCCCTGGGTGACTATCACATCAAGGGTAAAACAGAGGCTGTCAAAACCTATCGGGTCATTGCGCCCAGCTCGCGCCGGACCCGTTTCGATGTCAGCGCCGAGCGCGGATTGACACCTTTTGTCGGTCGAAAAAGCGAGCTGGAATTGTTGCTGGATAGTTTGGAGCGCATCAAGTCAGGACGCGGCCAGGCCTTTTCGATTATTTCCGAAGCGGGGCTCGGCAAATCAAGACTTTTATATGAATTCAGAAAAGCGCTCGCCAGTGAAGATATCGATCTCCTGGAGGGCAAATGCCTCTCCTACAGCAAAGGTGTCGCTTATCACCCTGTCATTGACATCCTCAAATCCATTTTCAACGTAAGGGATGATGACCCGGACGCTGATATAACGAAAAAAGTAAAGGACCGCCTGGATCAGTTAGGCCTCGAAGCGCAGACGGCACTACCCTACCTCCTGGAGCTCCTGTCCGTTCAAGACAGCGGGCTTGACCAGATCGACATGAGTCCCGATGCGAAAAAGGAGCGCATCACCGTGGCCTTGCGAATGATCCTGCTCAAGGGGTCCCAGCGGCGTCCCCTGGTGATCGCGATTGAAGATCTGCATTGGATCGACAAAAACTCGAATGACATTTTAAAATATATTCTGGAGAGCATACCGGGATTCCGCATCCTGCTGATATTTACCTATCGACCTGAGTTTCTGCCCGACTGGGGAACACGTTCCTACCACAACCTCTTGACCCTCAATCGTCTCTCCAACCGCCATGTTGTGGAAATGATGACCCACCTTTTGGGCACCGCCCGCTTTGACGCCCAATTGGAAGAACTCATTATAGACAAGGCCGAAGGCGTTCCCTTTTTCATCGAAGAATTCATACTGTCACTGAAAAATTTAAAAATCATCGAGAAAAACAACAGGGCCTACCATCTTACGTCGCGAATCCATGCGGTCGCCATTCCTTCGACGATCCAGGATGTCATCATGGCACGCATCGATTCGCTGCCCCAGAGATCAAAAGAAGTTTTGCAAATCGGGTCGGTGATCGAACGGGAGTTCAGCTATTTGCTGATTAAGACGACGACCGGGTTCAGCGAGGGGGAGCTTTACGACCACATTGCCGCATTGAAGGATTCCGAGCTGATTTATGAAAGGAGGACTTTTCCTCAAACAACTTATGTCTTTAAACACGCCCTCACACGCGAAGTCGTCTATGATGCGATCTTATCGAAAAAGAAACGCGCTTTGCACCACAAAGTCGGCCTGGCCATCGAAACGGTTCATCAAAAGGAATTAAGTGATTATGTCAGCGTTCTGGCCCACCATTTTATGAAAAGTGAAGAGTTCGCCAAAGGGGCCGAATATCTGAAACGGTCGAGCAAAAAGGCCCAGAAAAACGCCTCGCTCAATGATGCCATTGTCTACGCACGTAAACGGGTAGAAGCACTTGAAAGCCTGGAGTCAAGCGACGATGTCATCAAAAAAATTATCGGCGCGCGTACATCCCTGGGTCTTTACACCTCCCAGACCGGTCGTCTGGCAGAGGCCCGGGATGCCATCGACCCCATCATGAACCTGGCTGTCAAAGACGGCGACAAAAAACGACTGTCCCAAATCTATACCATTTTGGGCACCCACCACTATATGTTCGAAGAAGCGTTTGACCCGGCCTTTCAGGACTTGAAGAAAGCGCTTTGTCTGGCCGAAGAAATAAACGAAGTTATCGTGATGGTCCTGGCCAATTATTACCTGGGCGTGGCCTATACCTTTGACTGTCAATTCGACCGGGCCATTGAGCACATCAAAAACGCCCTGCACATTAATGCCTCCGTTAAAAACCTCTGGGGCATGTCGGTGATGCAGAGTCATCTGAGCCTGCCATACAACTACAGCGGGCAAATCCGTACAGGTTTTCAGCATAGCGAGGAGGCCGTTCGATTGGCGGAGGAAAGCGGCGATATCTTTTCCAAGGCCATGGCCTTCACCCTGCATGGATTCTCCTGCTATTATATGGGCATGTTTCAGGACGCCATTCGCAATCTTACCCAGGGGGCCGCTTTCGGCGAACGCATGGATTATTTCGCCTGGAACGCCGTGTCGCAGTATTATCTGGGAGAGTCCCATGTCGCCATGGGCCAGCATCGCCGGGCGCAACCCTTTTATGAACGCGCGATATGGTTTCTGCATAACAACATCTGGTTTCCGTCCTTTCTGAATTTTAATGAGATCACGCTGGCGCGCACCAAGATCTTGAACAACCCGCAGGAAATTCATCTGGAAGCCCTGTGCCGGAAAGCCGCGAAAAACAAATTAAACCTTTTCGAAGGGCAGACCCAGCGGAAAATCGGCGATATTCTCTTAAACAGCGGGCGGCGGGGTGCGACCGAAGCGGAAGGTTGGATCCGGCGTGCGATCGAAGCGGATAAACGCCATGGCGTCCTGTTTGAACTCGGGCAAGACCATCTTCTTCTCGCCGATTTTTTCCAACGTAAGGGCGAACCTAAGAAAGCCCGCCGCAGCCTGGATGATGCCAGCCGCCTGTTTGCAGACTGCGGGGTCGATTGTTGGGTGGAACAGTGCCAGAGCGCTCTGGCCTCCCTGGCTTGATTTTCCCCTGGCAGGGGAGATGATAAAACGCGACCCTGGGTGGGTTTCCCATACCTCGACACGACCGCGCGCGGCCGCATTGACATAGGGATAGGAGAAGGGAATGCAAAAACCCCATCCTCAGAACAATTTCCAAGGAGGGCGAAACTGTCTGATTTGCCTCTTGGTGGCCTTCTGGACGCTCTGTCTGCCAGGCTGCCCCCCCAAACGCACCCCTTTACCGGCCGCGCTGATGGCCGAAGCTGCGATCCCCGGAATGCCTGGCGTCCGCTCCCCGGCCTGCCCCACCACACCCGTCTTTCGACGTGATCTCGTCACTTCATTCCAACAGGAAATGGGGTGCCGATCGACGGACAGCAGGGCCGAACCTCCGGGTATCCATATTCTGGCCCTGTCGGGAGGCGGTTCAAACGGTGCCTTCGGCGCCGGTTTGCTGTGCGGCTGGTCTGAAACCGGTACCCGCCCGGACTTCAAGATAGTGACCGGCATCAGCACCGGGGCTCTGATCGCACCCTTCGCTTTCCTGGGCAGGGGATACGATTCAACGCTGCGTTATCTCTATACCTCGCTGGAAACCAGCGATCTTGTCGGCATTTGGCCGCGGATGATCATGAACGGCACCGTTGACTCCCTGGCTGATTCTTATAAGGTGGCCAACCTTATCGCTCGCTATTACGACAAAGAATTGATTCAAAATATCGCTCGGTCCCACCGACAGGGGCGGCGCCTGTACATTGGAACGGCCAGCCTCGACGCCAATCAGCTTGTCGTCTGGAATATGGGTGCCATAGCGCTGCACGACACACCTGAAGCCGTCGAACGATTCCAGCAGATTTTGGTCGCCTCCGTTTCAATCCCCATCCTGTTCCCTCCGGAATACTTCGATGTCGAGGCGGAAGGCCAACCCTATGACGAACTGCATGTCGACGGCGGCGTTGTGCGGCAAGTGTTTGTTTTCGACAGCATTATTAATCTCCAAGACATCGCCCGTCAGGCAGGGCAATTCACCGATAGACCGGCACAACTCTTTATCATTCAGAACCTTCCAACCGCGCCGGTATATAATCCTGTAAAACCACTGGTGACCGATATCGCTCAGAAGGCTATCATGGACCTTTTTTCAAACCAGGGTGTCGGTGACCTCTACCGCATTTACGCCCACACGGAACGGCATGATATGGATTTCAATCTGATTTCAATCCCGCCTGAATTCAAACCCCGGAGGAAAGAACTGATAGATCATCAGGATATGACGCGTCTTTTTGAGATTGGATTACAAATGGGCCGGTCAGATGTTCCCTGGCAAAAGAAACCGCCGGACCATCCAAACGATCCGGAGCCCCATCCCTGAAGCCCCTTGTGCAGAAACCGACGGCGTCGTCTATCGAGACAACCATAGCGTGTTTCGTGAGTAGAGATCAAAAACTGGCGCGGAATATGAAGATCTATTTCAAGGAGATAGCCAAAACCAGTGAGTCCTATGTGGGCTTTCCGTCCTACTGGAACGTCGTGTTCCCACGAAAACGAATTTGACCCGGGCTTCTATCTGCGCTAAACGTAATAATTTCAACACGCTTTGGGGGGTAAGGCCTAACCATTTGTAAAAGGTGACGATAATGGGAAATGACAATCAAAAAAATAGGGGAAAACCAGAAGATCCCATGTCCGCTTGGATGAAAACGGCGGGTACGTTTTGGGAGGGAATGTTCCAGACGTGGACCCAGGCCATGGATGGAATGACCTCTCCCAATACGCCTAAAGAAGATAAAACCCGTCAAACAAAGGCATCATTTGATACGGCCATGAAGGCCTTTAGTAATTTTTCCAGGATCGTATCCGAGCCGGATTCCATGGAATCATTGTTTAAGAGTGCCGGCGCCCTGCCACAAATCCTGGCAAAAACGGCCCAGACCGGTTTGAGCGGGTTTCTTAAATTTCAGCAAAAATGGCTTGAGCGGGCCGGGAAAATGGGAAAATCCACCGAGGCGTATAAATTTGAAGACTTGGATGAAAACGCCTTTCGGGCCTGGGCCGAGATTTACGAAACGGAATTCAAGCAGTTTTTTAACATTCCGCAACTGGGTCTGACGCGGTTTTATCAGGAAAAAATGAACCAGGCCGTGGATAAATTTAATATATTTCAGACCGCCCAGGCTGAATTCCAGCGACTCCTCCATTTACCGATAACCCGATCATTTGGTGTTATGCAGGAAAAACTCGGTGAAATGGCCAAAGACGGAGTCCTTCCGGAAGACGCCAAAACTTACTATCAGATGTGGGTCAAAATTCTGGAGGGGCACTACATGACCCTGTTTCAATCTCCGGAATACACCCACACACTGGGGCAAACCATGGCGGCCATGTCTGAATTTTCCCGTGCCAAAAACGAAGTCATTCAGGATATGCTGGGCATGTTTCCCGTCCCGACCGAAAAAGAAATGGATGAGCTTTACAAGGAAATCTACTTGCTGAAAAAACGAATTAATGCGCTTGAAAAATAAGGGGTGAAGCCATGAGTCAGCCCAAAATACCCGTTGATTTGATTCTATCCAAGCTGGCCGAAGATGCCGAGAGGGTCCATGCGCGTACCCATAAGGCCGCCGACATCTTACTTGAACCGCTGGACACCAAGATAGCCACCACACCCTACGATGTCGTTTATGAAGAAGATCGGGTAAAACTCAAGCATTATAAACCGACCACTAAACCTCGACTTAAAACCCCGTTACTGGTGGTATACGCTCTGATAAACCGCGAAACCATGCTGGACCTTCAGCCGGGAAAGAGCGTCGTCCAGACGTTTTTAAATGAAGGCATCGATTTGTACATGGTCGACTGGGGCTATCCCACGCGCAAGGATAAATTTCTAACCATCGATGACCATGTCAACGGGTATATGGATAACGTGGTGAATTATATTTGCAAAAAACACGGCATCGCTAAAATCAACCTCATGGGAATCTGCATGGGGGGTACTTTTTCGGTCATCTATTCCGCCCTTCATCCGCAAAAGATTAAAAACCTGATCACCACGGTCACGCCGACGAATTTCGATACCGACAAGGGGCTTTTACATATTTGGATGAAAGGTATTGATGCCGATAAAATGACCGACACCTACGGAAATATTCCCGCGGATGTGATGAATTTCGGCTTCCTCCTACTTAACCCCGCCCGGCTGATGCTCGACAAGTACGTCGGCTTTTTTGAAAATGTGGATAACAAGGTATTTATAGAAAATTTCATCCGGATGGAAAAATGGATCTTCGACAGCCCGGATCTGCCCGGTGAAACCTTCCGGCAATTTATTAAAGACTGCTACCAGAAGAACCTGCTGGTTCAAAACAAAATGGAAGTCGGCGGAAACCGGGTTGACCTGAAAAAAATCACCATGCCGGTATTAAATTATTACGGAAAGTACGACCACCTGGTGCCACCGGAGGCATGTGAGCGCCTAACCGGCGAAGTGGGCAGCAAGGATACCGAGGATATCCGCCTTGATACCGGCCATATCGGGATTTACGTCAGCTCGAAATGTCAGAAAGAGTTCGCTCCCCGAATTTCCAGATGGCTTAAACAAAGGGATACCTTGAGCAGAAAACCACGCAAGAAAAAAGCGACCACCGGGAAAACGGCCGCCAGAAAAATCGCCGCAAAACCCCGGTCTTCTTCCCGGAGCACAAAAAAGAAGACCTAAGCATGGCGATTTACTGCTAAAAGATATACCAAGTGAAATGACATTGAATTTTGGGGTAAGACAAATAGGAACATGAGGAGAAACATAAATGACAAAGGAAACAGATTACTTTAAAACGTTTTGCAAGGTCAGCCATGCCTTCGGTACGACCCATGACAGGAAAGCACTGCTCGATCTTATCGTACAAAGCGCCATTGAAACCATGGATGGCAAGGCCGCTTGTCTTTTTTTAACGGATAAGGCCGAAGATATCTTCAAACCGGTGGCCCAGGCCGGACTTTCGGATAACTACCTGCACGCCAATGTTATCAAGGCACGCCTTTTGGTGAGTGGAATCAGCAAGGCCGGCTACCTCACTTTCCCAGATGCCACCGCCGATCCACGCCTCGAACATCACGACGCCAAAAAAGCGGAAGGAATCGCCTCAATCCTGACAGTACCGGTAACGGTTGATGAAAATATAATCGGCATTCTATCCTTATATACCGCCCAAACAAGGGACTTTTCCGAAGAAGAGATAGGCTTTCTGGGTGCTTTAGCCGATCAGGGCGGCATCGCCATCGAGCATGCCCGGCTGGTGAAGCGATTACAGAAAAATGCATTGCTGTTTCGTGACCTGGCCGCCAGTATCAATTCCAGTCTCGACATTAAAAAAATCTTGAGCAATCTGACCGGGGAAACCTGCAAAGCCTTGGATATGAAGGGGGCGGCCATCCGCCTGCTCGATC